>NZ_CP085159.1 GCF_022788695.1 Pseudosulfitobacter sp. DSM 107133 | reverse complement strand
GTCCTGCCGCCCACTCTCGGCCTCTGTTGAGGCTCTTAGTCATTCTGACGGTGTACAGCGTGTCTGACGCGTTTTGCCGTCAGAATGGGAATGCCACGATCCAGTGAGTCCGGCAAGAAGAATCTAAATGTAGTGTGAAAGTTATCCACAACACCTATAGGTGTTGTCGTGTAAAAAACTCAGCAAGTCATTGATATAGATATATTAAATGCAGATCTAACCAAATCGAGCCGCTACTCTGTTGAGTTGGCACATTAGCAGCTAACCCCAAGCAACTAATGGCACTTTCTGCCTCCTGCGGAGTTTTCTCCCGGTGAAATTTTTTGGATTCGGGTCAGAAGCTACATCTGATTTTGGCTCGATTCGTACGGCATGAGGCCAAGTCGTTCCGCCCGCTCCAACAGCATTTTCACCGAAGACGGCTGCCATCTTGTTCGGCCACGAGGCGTGCGTTCGCGCATCGCTTCCAGCCGGGTGCAGATCGCCTGAAGCGTGATGTCGGGGTCCGCGCCCTTGATGCCGGCGACGATGGCGGGCAGACGGTCGTCGGTTTCGCGGCGCCCGGCGCGGGCCAGCACCTCGGCCGGCAGGAAGCCGTCGCCGACATAGGCCTTCACAGCGCGCAAGAGACGGCTTTGGGTCCAGCGACGCGCCTCGGGCAAGGGGCCGTTGATGATGCGCACCACGTCTTCCCAGGCCAAGTCGGGTCGCAACCGGCGCACATGGGGCACCCAATCTTGTGCCGTCTCGTTCAGACGCTCCATGTAGCCGTCTTGTCGCGCCAGCCGTACTTTGCGAAGAGCAGCAGGGTCTTTGGCCCGCAGTCCAGGGTTCCCGCCGACCCGGCCCTTGGTACGGGCGCTCGCCAGCCCTGCTTTGGTACGTTCCCGGATCAGCGCCCGCTCGAACTCGGCCGCGGCGCCCAGAACCTGCAGCGTGAACTTGCCTTGCGGGGATCCGGTGTCGATCGGGTCCTGAATGGAACGAAAGAACGCCCCCCTGGCCTCCAACCGTTCGATCACCTCGAGAAGGTGCGACAGAGACCGTGCGAGCCGGTCGATCCGTACGACAACCAGCGTGTCGCCCTTGCTAATGCGCTCCAGCAAGCGGGCAAGCACCGGCCGGGCACGATTGCCGCCTGAGGCGTGCTCTTCGAAGATCTCGACGCATCCCGCAGTTTGCAGGGCCTCAGACTGGGGCAGGGGGGTCTGATCCTCTGTGGATACGCGCGCATAGCCTATCAGGGGCATGAAAATCGGCCGTTTGCAATTTCATATACCGTTATTAAACGACCGTTTGATAGTTTGTTCAGAATTGATCGATCCAACTTGCGTGGTCAATGCGGTTTTCATGGATGTGTTTGGACGCATTCCGATATGTATTCACTGCTCATCCCTGCGACTCGCTTTCTAGTGCAGACATGTTTGCGTAGGTTGGTCTTTTTTCCCTTGAAGCTCCAGTTGCTAGAAGTTCTATCGACGTGTAAAGCGAAGCTATAAAAAACCGACCGCGTAGGAGATAAACCAAATATGTTGACGAGACGCCATTTCATCGCGACCAGCGCAGCTGTGTTCTCTGCGCCGATTTCAAACCCTGTGTTTGCCAGTACATGGCCAACGACATCGCAAAAGGCGGCTTGGGATGCGCAAGTGACACCTGCAAACTTCGATCTCGAGACGTCGAACCCTTGGGGATTGCAACCGCGCTTCCTGCCACGTCGGGTTGAAGCCCGGTCTGGTCTGACACCCGGCGACATTCATGTCGATGCGGTCGCGCGGTATCTTTATCATATCGAGGAAGGCGGCACCGCGATGCGTTACGGCGTGGCGATTGCCCGCGGCAATCTTTACGAGCCGGGGACCTACTCGATCCGCCGAAAGGTGGAATGGCCACACTGGACACCGACCAAATCGATGATCGAGCGCGATCCGTCGCTTGAAAAGTATGCAAATGGCCAGGAACCAGGCCCGCAAAACCCATTGGGATCTCGCGCAATCTATTTGTTCGTCGGGCAGCGTGACACATATCTGAGGATACACGGATCACCGCAATCCAGATCAATTGGTGGGCGCGCCAGCTCCGGATGCGTTCGCATGGTTATGGCGCATATCAATGAGCTTTATCCCCGTGTTGCTATCGGCTCCACCGCATTCCTTTATTCGGCGGAAGACAGTGTCACGGCCCGCAGCTAACCTTCAACTTGACGGTCAGGCCCGTCGAGCCGCCAAAGCTACGCTGCCGGCTTGACGCAGATCGGATTGCCGCCCGATGTCCTGAGCGGCAGGAGCGTGTCCTCGACCGGCCCGGAATGCATGTACCAATAGCAATTGTCTGCCGGCCGCAAGCGTGCGGTCGAGAGATCCTGGTTTGGAGCCGCGAGCGCCACGATTTGCTCCGGGACCGGCGGCAGCGCACCCGAGCCTTGTGAATTCGAGAGGGTTTCCGAGCAGGCTCCGAGCGCCACGCCGAGAAGGATAAAAATTGCGATCCGTGTGTACATAAACTCACTGTCCTGCTGCTTTGAATTCTTAGATGCGTCTTTCTCGCATCCGACGGCATGTGGTGCAACGCAAAGGCAAGATCACAGGCGAATTTCCTGAGGAAAGTGATCGAAACTCAATGGTTTCGACCCAAACCGCCTGCGATCACCCCATTAACCACGCGGCTACATGGAAGACCGAACTTTTCTCTTGAACCTCTAGTTGCTGTAGGGCGTATCACCTCCCTACAATAGCGAATCCGAGGATGATCCATGCCACATGACGGTGCTCAAAACAGCCAAGACCATTCTCCCGTATCTGAGGGCGCGTGCGGCAGTTGTTGCGGAGGACAGGCCATTGAGCCAACCAACGTTCGAGCCTCGGACGGCCGCAGTTTCCATGTCAGCGGCCTGGATTGCGCCGAAGAGGTCTCGATCCTGAACCGGGTCGTCGGACCGGAAGTTGGTGGCACGGAGTATCTTGCGTTTGACGTCATCAATGCGCGGATGACGGTTCTGGATGGCGGGACGAACCCGTCTTCGGACAAGATCCTTCAATTGGTTGCGACCACCGGGATGACGGCCAAACCCTGGGATGCCGAAGATGCCAGCGCGGATCAGGCCGCACATCTGAAAAAACAAAAACTGTTCACGTTGCTTAGTGGCGGATTCTGGGCGGCAGGGTTCATCTACCACGTCATTGAGACTGGGTTCGGCGGCGCCATCGGATTGTTCTCGGGCCATGGTGAAGCGCCGATGCCCATTGCCGAAGCAGGGTTGTTCGCAATAGCGATCCTCTTGGGCGTGTGGCTGGTCGCACCCAAAGCGTGGTCGTCGGCGCGTCGGCTTTCTCCGGACATGAACCTGTTGATGGTGGTCGCCGTGGCCGGGGCCATCGGGCTTGGCGAGTTTTTCGAGGCCGCGACGGTCGCGTTCTTCTTTTCGCTTTCGCTCTATCTTGAGAGTTGGAGCGTGGGGCGCGCGCGCAATGCTGTGTCAGCGCTTCTCGACCTCGCACCACCGACAGCCCGGGTGCTCTATGACGATGGCTCAGAGGCCGACGTTCCCGCCGCGGCTGTAGCTGTCGGTGCGCGGTTCATCGTGCGAGGTGGCGACCGTATTCCGCTCGACGGGGAAGTTGTCGACGGGGCAGGGGCCGTCGATCAGGCCCCCATTACGGGTGAAAGCGCCTTGGTGCCAAAAGAAGCGGGCGATGATGTCTACGCCGGCACCATCAATGGCGAGGGCACTTTAACTGTACGGGCAACAAAAACTGCCTCCGACACGGTCTTGTCCAAAATCATCCGCATGGTAAGCGATGCACATTCACGCCGCGCCGAGGTTGAACAATGGGTGACGAAGTTCGCGCGCATCTACACACCGGTTGTAATGGGGCTGGCCGTTCTAATTGCCTTGGTTCCACCGCTTGTCGCAGGCGGTGACTGGGGCTTTTGGTTCTACAACGCGCTGGTTCTGCTGGTCATCGCCTGCCCTTGTGCCTTGGTGATCTCAACGCCGGTTTCTATTGTCGCTGCCCTTGCGGCCGCAGCGCGCAATGGCGTGTTGATCAAGGGCGGGGCCTATGTTGAAGCGCCGGGTCGCACGACGGCGCTTGCGATGGACAAGACCGGCACGATCACGATGGGAGAACCGGAAGTCGCTGCGGTCTATCCGATTGGCGAGACGTCCGAACGCGACCTGCTTAAGCGCGCCGCCGCGCTTGAAGCAAGATCGTCACACCCGCTGGCCCGCGCGATCCTGAGCCGTGCAGAACAAGACGGCCTCTCCGTTTCCGCAGCCGACAACACACGCACCGTGCCGGGCCGCGGCCTCGAAGGAGACATGGGCGACCAGTCCATTTGGCTGGGGTCAGACCGATTTGCCGAAGAAAAAGGGTTCGGGTCCGCAATTCCATCTGATTTGCGCGACCGCATCGAAGGGGCAGGCAACACACTGGTCGCCGTTGGGGACGCGGCTGGCGTCAGCGGCGTATTGGAATTGCGCGACCGGATCCGGCCTGATGCCAAGGGCATCGTTGCCCGCTTGCACGCACAAGGCGTGAAAAAGATCGTGATGCTCACCGGCGACAACACGGCCACGGCAAAGGCTGTGGCTGCCCAAGTCGGCATCGACGAGGTGCGCGCGGAACTGCTGCCCGAGGACAAGGTCACCGCCATTGAGGAACTGGTGACACAATATGGCACTGTCGCGATGATCGGGGATGGTGTGAATGACGCTCCGGCGATGGCGCGCGCGCATTACGGCATCGCTATGGGAGCCGTGGGATCCGACGCCGCAATTGAAACGGCCGATATCGCGCTGATGACAGACGACATTGGCAAAGTGCCATGGCTTATCGGGCATTCCCGCCGGACCATGGCAATTATTAAGCAGAACATCGGGCTGTCGCTTGCGACCAAGGCTGCATTCGTGGTGGCAACAGCCTTCGGCATGGCCTCGATGTGGGGCGCGATCGCGGCCGATGTTGGCGTTTCCCTTCTCGTTGTCGCCAACGCCTTGCGGTTGCTGCGCGCGCGCGACAACGACGATGAACCGCGTGGTGGCGATGAGGTTGGCGAAGAAATGGCAAAGGCGGCACTGGCGCACGGTCACTAGCAATGTGACTGGCAAGAACCAGTGGGAGCAGGCGGTTTGCAACTGTTAGATTGGATTGAACGTTGGGTGCAGACTATTGCCCCTCGGTCAATGGTGCCCTGACCGACCAAAGCGGCAAATGGTCCCGCCGTAGCTAGAGTTCGGTCTGTCTGGAACTACCGACCTTATCGTACCCTGAACCGGCAAGGGCAAAAAAACCGCCAAATCCTCAAGGGTTTTGCCGGGGTTTTGTCCAGACTAAGCAATTGACCTGGCATGGGGTGGGTTAGGGCAGAGCAGCAAAAAAGGTCGCTTATGTCCCGCGATAATTGTCACAAGCATCAACACCTTCTGCGACCACATCGAGAAGGACGTCCACATCATTCAAGAGAGCTGTAATGCGCGGACTGCTTATACGGTAGCGGATAAAACGTCCGTCGCGGTCGCTGGCGACAAGCCCACAATCCAGAAGGCACCTGAGATGGTTGGAGACGTTTGGCTGCAATAACTTCGTGCACGTCACAATCTCATGAACGGCCAACGGCGCTTCGCGCAAGGCGTCGAGGATCGCGAGGCGGCTTGGGTCCGCAAAACCGCGAAACAGCTTCGCTCTTCTCTCAATAGCGGTTGTCCCACTATTGCAGCAGGCGACAATTTGGTCCATATCACTACTCACTGATATATTATTTCTTTTCCCACTTTAGCAGGAGAACTGCGATCATGGCCAACGCAGAAAGCGCGATAGCAGATATCCCATCCTTCCGTTACCGCGTTTCCGGTATGGATTGCGCCAAGGATGCCGCCCAGATCGAGCGGGCGGCGCAATCTGCAGGTATCGCGCCTGACGCCGTGAAAGTGTCTACTGCAACGCACATAATGACTTTGACAGCTCCCGAAGCGCGCTTGCCGGAAATTGAAAAAGCCGTCGAGACAACAGGGTATGGGTTTGACCGCATCGAGAGCGACGAAGATATTCAGCAAGGTGCGGCCCATCAGGACCCTGGCTATCGCCGCGCGCTCTGGATCGTTGTGATCCTGAATGTTGGTTATGGCGTTCTTGAAATGATCGGCGGGTTCATTGCCGGGTCACAGGCCGTGAAGGCCGACGCGTTGGATTTCATCGGCGACGGCGCAATCACCTTCCTCGGCCTGTTGGCCATCGGCTGGAGCCTCGCTTGGCGAGCGCGGTCGGCCCTGATCCAGGGCATCTTCCTCGGCCTGCTTGGTCTTGGAGTCTTTGGCACGACCATCATAAGGGCATTCGAGCCGACAACCCCAGACGCCACTTTGATGGGGATTCTGGGCCTGATTGCTCTTGTGATAAATGTCATCTCCGTGCTGCCGTTGCTGCGGTACCGCAAGGGCGACGCGAACATGCGCGCTGTCTGGCTGTTCTCGCGCAACGACGCCATCGGCAACGCCGCAGTCGTTATCGCCGCCGGGCTGGTGGTTTGGCTAGGCAGCGCATGGCCCGATCTCATCGTAGCCGTCGGGATCGCCGGACTGTTCCTGCACTCGTCATGGGCGATCATCCGCGACGCGCGGGCCGATCTGAAGGCGGTGGCATGAACAGCCGCGTTCTCGGTGGGCTTTGCGCCATCGCCGCGTTTGGTGTTGATCAGGGCACCAAGGCTCTTGCCCTGAACTCCCCGGCGCTTGAGAACGGGGTCGAGGTTCTGCCCTTTCTCAACCTCGTGCGGGTTTTGAACGATGGGGTCAGCTTCGGTATGCTCGGCGGGGTCGTACCCTGGTGGGGTCTGGTCGCACTTGCTGCCGTGGTCGTGGCATGGCTGCTGATCTGGCTGTGGAAGGCTCCGGACAGGCTGACAGGTGCGGCGCTCGGTCTGATCATCGGAGGCGCGCTTGGCAATATCCTTGACCGTCTGCGCTATCAGGCCGTCCCTGACTTTCTCGACTTCCATTACGGGTCATACCACTGGCCGTCCTTCAACTTGGCTGACGTGGCGATCTTTTGTGGGGCAGCATTGCTGTTCTGGGACAGCTTTCGCACCTCGAAAGTCAGGCCGGAAAATCGGGAACAAGACAATCGCAAGGGAGATGTCACGGGGGGATAACAGCTAACAGGCAAAGAACTTTGGGAGGGAATTCGGCTTGAGATTTTTGGATTGGATTGACCGTGGCATTCGCGGCATCGGCGTCGTGACTGCGTGGCTGACAGTTGTTTCGATTGCTGCTTATGGCGCGCTTCAGATGCTGGATCGCAAGCTACAACTTGGCGTGTCAAGCTATTTGCCCGACCTGTCCACGTCACTGCTGTTCATCCTGATTTTCTTGACCTTTGGGTATACCTATCTGCGCGACGGTCACGTGCGCGTTGATGTTCTTCGCAGACATTGGTCCGCCCGCCGCATTGCGTGGATCGAACTGATTGGCGGCCTTTTTGTCCTTCTGCCGCTCGCCGCCATCCTGACCTACTACGGATGGGACGGTTTGATGCGCACCACGAAATTCGCGGAAACCCAGTTGTGGGCACAACGCATTGCCGGGGTCATCGGCCCGATCTTGCTGGCTCTTGCCGGGATGATTGTAGCCCTTCGCAACATCGCCTTTCTGACAGGGAGACGTGCGCAAGGTGCACCGGAACAAACAAGCGGCCTGCACAATGGTGAATGAGGTCTTCACGGTTGCCATGCTTGTCGTGATGGCCATCGGGGTCTTCAGCGGCTTTCCGGTGGCTCTGGTGCTCGCGGGGACAGGCTTCTTGGGGTTTGTCGCTGCGGTTTGGGTGGGGATCACTGATTTTCAGCATCTGGGGCTGATCTACCTGCGGGCCCGTGGTGTACTGACCAATGAATCAGTCCAATTCACCAGCGTTCCAATGTTGATTTTTCTTGGCCTGATCTTGAATGCCAGCGGGATTGCCGAAACCATGTTTCGCTTGCTGGGGCGTCTTCTGACAGGCGTTCCCGGTCGCTACGCCATTGCGACTTTGCTGATCGGCCTCGTTCTTGCGCCCGCCGCCGGGGTGATCGGTGCTTCCGTCATAACTGTGGCGTTGGTGGCCTATGCCCCGATGATGGCGTCGGGCTACGCACCGCGAACCGCAGGAGGCGCTGTCGCAGCTTCTGGAGCATTGGGTGTCGTGTTCCCGCCAGCCGTGATGCTGTTCTTCATCTCGAACGTGTTCTATCTGCGCATCGGATTGATGTATGTGGCCCTCATCGTACCTGTGCTTCTGATGGTCATGGCCTTCGCGGTCTACTTTGCGGTCACCTTGAGAAAAACGGTCGAAATCCCGCTGGACACACCCAAGACCAATCTTGTGTCAGACCTCTTGTTTGTACTCGCGTCTGTCGCGGTCATCGCATCCATTCCGCTCAGCATCATTCTGGGCTTTGCGACACTAACAGAGGCGGCTGGAGTAGGGGTTTTTGGCGCGCTATTGGTCGCGCTGGCGCGAAAGCGCTTGTCTTTCTCATCGTTGAACTCTGTCACGGTGCAGACAAGCACGATGACGTCGATGGTCTTCTTCATCGTATTGGGCGCATCGGTATTCTCGCTCAGTTTCCACCTGGTCGGTGGACCGGACGTCATCTTCGAGTGGATATCCGCATTCGATCTCACCCGGTGGGAACTGTTGGCGATCCTCCTTGGCGTGATCATCATACTTGGGTTTGTTTTTGACTGGATCGAGGTGCTGCTGGTCTTTGTACCCGTACTGATGCCGATTATTTCAGAGCTCGACTTCGCAGATCACGTCGGCTCTGCCTACTTTGCGCAGATCTGGATCGCTGGCCTGATTGCGTTGGCCTTGCAAACGTCCTTCCTGACGCCTCCTTTCGGCTATGCCCTGTTTTTTGCTAAGATGGCGGCACCGAAGGGTATCAACCTATCCGATATCTATCGCGGAGCGGTACCTCTTGTTGCCATTGAGATTGTATTGATCGTGGCGCTGATCTCGTTTCCTCAGCTTATCACTTGGCTGCCTGAGATGGCCCTTGGGACCGCAGATATGCCGCAGCTGATACAGCGGTGACAGATGTTGCATACTTTGGGTATCGGCTGTGATTGATCCTATTGGGAGCGAAATTGCTTGAACCTCTAGTTGCTAGAGGTTGTAACATGTGTGTTGAGCTGTGGAGGAGCTAGACTTGCGATAGCAATCTCGCCTGTTTCAAAGATCTTCTGATCGTGTCCTAGAGAGAGTGACAAGAGAAGTAGAGCGTCTCCTGCGTTGCAAGAAGAGCATCGACGCAAGGAGATCAGCGGCAGTATTTTTGGTCGAGCAGAGTGCTCGGCCGGACAAGGTTTGGCCGGTACATGAAGAGCGATAAGCAAATCGAAGTGTTCGCGGGCGTCGCCAGTTGTCAGAGGCAAGCGCGATGGAACAAGTGGTTGTACTTGCCGATTGCCTTGGCGTTGTCTGTCGGCAGCCTTTTTTCTGGAAGCCTTGCCCTTATTGCCATCGCATTGCTCTACGCTTCGGACGTGGTCGAGTTGTTGATGAGTTCAGCGGCGACTAGGCTGACACGACGTCAGAAAGAGGACCGCGTTGTTCTAGGATATGGGCGATTGGAAATTGCGACAGAGTTGGCGAATTGTGTTGCTGTGGTACTGCTATCCGCTTCGGTCATTTACCACGGCGTTATGCGCCTAAATTCCCCTCATCTGGCGCAAGGCTGGATCATAGTGGTGCTCGTCTCTGTCTTGATAGGGATTGAGTTACTGGTGTTCTCGAAACCGGCACCAACATCGTGGCGCCGACGTAAAATCGGCACATCACCGCCCCTATGGTCAGACCGTTTAGCGTTCTTGCTACCAGTTCTCGCTGGCGGCGTAGCTATTTTGTTGCTTGGTTCCGGGCGAACTGACACGATTATTGCAGTTTTATTGTCCGGCGCGCTTCTTTGGTTCGCCCTCCGCGGTATTGGGGAGGCGCTTAGATCGTCGCTGCTTGGAGCGCCATCAAACCTGGATGCGGCAGATGTTGTGCAACAAATAATTTCCGTAGAAGGGGTGCAAGATATTCATCATCTACACTTCTGGCGGCTCCCGGAACAGAGACTGGCCATCGACGCTCATGTCGTTGTCACAGTACCGAATTGGCCTAAAGCCGAAGCCATCAGGGATCACATCGAAGCAATTCTAATCCATAAGTTCGGAGTAGAACACAGCACCCTCGAGATGGAAACGCCGGACAGGGAGCTGGATTCTTGCCATGTTTACGGCACTTGAGCTTGTTGACATTCATCCAGGGAGTATCCGAAACTCTGTGTATGAGGCTTAGCCCATGCGGTTGAAACAGGTCATCGGTTGAACCGTTCAGGGTAGAGAATAGCGAACTGGTTTCGGGCAGCAACCCATTCCCTGACACACCGTCCGGTGTTCTCGAATTTTCGGATTGCCAAATAGATCAGCTTGGTTGCGGCATCATCTGTTGGAAAGCTGCCACGTGTTTTCGTGGTTTTCCGGATCACCCGGTTCAGACTTTCTATGGCGTTGGTGGTGTAGATGATTTTGCGCACCGCGGGCGGGAAGGCAAAGAACGGGATGACCTCCTGCCATGCGCGCCGCCAGCTTGGCGCGATTGAGGGGTATTTTGTACCCCATTCAGCTTCGAAATCATCCAAGGCTTTGGCGGCTTCCTCGTCGTCCACCGCCTGATAAACCCGACGCAGGTCTTTGGCCACGGCCTTGCGGTCTTTCCAGCCGCAGAAGTTCAGGGAGTGGCGCACAAGGTGCACGATGCAGGTTTGCACAGTCGTATCGGGGAAGGCTGCGTTGATGGCGTCAGGGAAGCCCTTAAGGCCATCGACGACGGCGATCAGGATGTCTTCGACGCCCCGATTGCGCAGGTTGTTCATGATCGACAGCCAGAATTTGGCCCCCTCGTTGGCCGCGATCCACAGGCCCAGAACCTCGCGTTCACCCTCCGCGGTGACCCCCAAGGCCACGTAGACGGCCTTGTTTTTAACCTGGCGACTTTCAGCGTCGCGGATTTTGACCCTGAGAGCGTCGAGAAAAACGATAGGATAAACTGGTTCCAAGGCACGGTTTTGCCAATCTGAAACCTCCTCCAGAACCGCATCGGTGACGCGACTGACCAGGTCGGCGGAAACCTTCAGGCCATAAACCTCTTCAAGGTGGGCGCGGATATCGCGGGTCGACAAACCTGCAGCATAAAGCCCGATGATCTTGTCATCCATCCCGTCGATCCGGGTTTGGCCCTTCTGGATCAGCTCAGGTTCGAAACTGCCTTCCCGGTCTCGTGGGATGTCAATCGGCACCGCACCGTCGTTGCCCTTCAGCACTTTGCGCGTCGCCCCATTACGCCGGTTGGCCTGCTGGCTGGCAGGCTCACCATGTGGCTCATAGCCCAGATGCTCGGTCAGTTCCGCGCCCAACATCCGTTCCATCAGCCGGACCTTCAGTTCCTTCATCAGGCCTTTGTCGCCGAGTAAATCCTCAGGTCGTTCAACGCCGCTGAGCAGCTCGTCCAGTAGTTCCTTGGAAATTGTCATTGCAGTCATGCTCCTTCGTTGGTGAAGCATGGGCCATATTACTCATACACAGAAGGTCGGACACTCTCTTCATGCACGCCCGCAGCAGTTGGAAAGTCTTTCGCTCGCTGGCAACGGTTGATCCAAAATCAACTTTTTAATATTCTTGCCTTAATCAATTAGTCCGAAAAAGGGGCATCGAGCAGTGATGATTGACAGACTTCCGAGACGTTTCTTTCTCTTGGGTGGCGTGGCGGCCTTTCTCTCGGGATGCGCCAGCAAGTTTCGCTCGTACAACGGTCCAGAAGTGACGCGCGTGCGCCTCTACAAGTCGCAAAGACTGCTGGTGCTTGATGGCACGGAGGGCGTTTTGCGCACCTATCCGGTTGGCTTGGGGTTCGCGCCGGAAGGACACAAGCAATTCGAGGGCGATGGACGCACGCCTGAAGGTGCGTACACCATCGACCGTCGCAATCCGAACAGCCTGTTTCATCTGTCTGTCGGAATTTCCTATCCGAACGAGGAGGATATCGCCTTTGCTGAAGCGCAGGGCAAATCTCCTGGCGGTGATATCTTCATCCATGGCGGTCCCCGAAAGGGCATCGACCCGATGAACAAGCGGGACTGGACGGCTGGATGCATCTCGGTCACCGATCGGCAGGTCGAAGATGTCTATGCAATGGTGCGCGATGGGACACCTATCGAGATTTATGCCTAGCAGCTTCTGAGACTCACTGAAGCTCAACCGGATCAGGCAAACCGGCGGCGCAGCGCAACATTGATCCCTTCAATGGCGATCACCATGATGACCACTGCAATCGTCACGCTTGCGGCCTTGTCGTATTGGAACGAGCGCACATAGGTCTGAATGTAGAACCCGATTCCACCTGCCCCGACAATGCCAAGGATCAGAGACTCGCGCAGGTTCAGCTCGAACCGAAAGATCGTGTCCCGCGCTACAACAGGGGCCATTTGCGGCCAGATCGCATGGCGTAAACGCAGCAACGGCCCGGCTCCGGCACTTTCCAAAGCGGAAATCGGAGCGCGGGACACACCATCGATCGCTTCGGCGTAGAATTTGGCCAGCATGCCTGTCGCGTGGAGCGCCACCGCGATGATGCCGGGCAATGGCCCCAGCCCAACCGCGCCCACCATCAGCATTGCCACCAGGATCAGCGGGATCGCGCGAATAAATGCCAGAACAGTGCGGATCGGCCGGTGCACCGTTGCCGACACCATCGTCTCGGAGGCGAGGATGCCAAGCGGAACGGAAAGGATCACCGCACCGACAGTACCGAGGATCGCGATCCGCAGCGTCTCGGCGCTCCCCTTCCAGATCTCATCCATAACGGTCGGATCCGGCGGGAACATGCGGCCAAGGAAATCCGCAATGCGAGGGCCTGCAGACAGCAGTCGGGACAGTTCGACATCGGTGGTGATCAGCGACCACAGCACCACACCGGCAACCAACATCCCGGCCCAGAACCCGCCCAGATTGCGCGACCGCATCAGCTTACGACCTTGAGCCGTGCGCCGGATGCCGGGTCGGTGTCGTCATAGAGCGCCGCCGTCGCGTCATCCGTCAGATCGTGCGTCGCGACATCAAAGACGATCCGCCCGTTGCGCATTCCGATGATACGGTCGGCAAAACGCCGTGCCAGTTCCGGTTGATGCGACGAGAACACAGTCGTTGCCCCACGTGCCTGGGCGGCGCTGGTGAGAAGTGTCAGGATGTCCGCTGCTCTGGACGGATCAAGGTTGCTGACCGGCTCGTCCGCGAAGATCAGCTTAGGCTCTTGTGCGAGACAACGGGCAATTGCCACCCGCTGGCGCTGGCCGCCACTGAGCGAGTCCACGCGCCGGTCTGCGAGGTCCGCGATGCCGCAGTCGGAGAGTGCCGATCGGGCTATGTCCATGTCGGACTTCGACACGTTGCCAAGCAACGCGCGCCAGCCGGGCATCCGGCCCAGCCTGCCGTTCAAGACGTTGCGCATCACTGTCGATCGTTCGACAAGCGCAAACTCCTGAAAGATGAAACCTGTTTCAGCGCGCTTTTCCAAGGGCAGCGCACGGTTGGGTTCGAATGGTACACCAAGGACAGAGACCCGCCCTTGCCAATCGCGCAACCGTCCATCCAGCAACGTCAAAAGCGTGGTCTTGCCTGCTCCGGAAGGACCAAGAAGGGCAACGCACTCCCCGGCGGCTATGTGCAGGGACACCTGATCGATGGCGCGCTGCTCAGCACCGTGATGGCCGAAGCTCAGATCGTCGATGTGAATGGCGTTCTGCATCATAGTAATCCGAAGCGCTGCGCCATAGTCCGCACACCGTCGAACACCGAAGGGTCGGCTTCGACATAGCCATCCGGGCCGTAGAGATAGCGGAGTTTGTCGCGGTGTTCTGGCATGTTGAGCTTCATCATCGCGGCAACGAAGTTCTCGCGAAGCTCCGCGTCCAGTTCGGGACGTGCGATGACGACATGGCTTGGAATGGCATCGCTTTCCGCGATCCAAGTAACCTGAGATTGCTGCTCGGGGGTGAGAAGAAGGTCGGCGTATTGGCTGGCCCCGGCTGCATCGACCAGGCCCTCCGCCATCGCCTGCATTGCCTGTTGGTAGCCACCGGCAAAGAAAATGCGGCCAAAGAAGTCCTCTGCCGCATCCGGGCTGGATACCAGGCCTGCGCGCTCAAACTCGGCCAGGGGGTACATGTATCCCGATTCCGAAATCGGGTCGGCAAAGGCGATGTCGCGACCTTCCAGATCGGCCAGCATCTTGAAGCCGCTGTCACGGCGCACAAAGACGCGGCCCGTATAACTGGGCGTATCGCGGTAGACCTCTGACAAGAGCGGGATGGCACCGATTTCCCTTTCGGCCAGAACGAAGGGTAGGGCACCCATAAAGGAAATATCGGCATCGCCGTTGCGCAATGCTTCGACGGCCGCCGCGTGGTCGATGGTAACGAACCCTTCGACTGGCACACCGATTTCAGACGAAAGCCAGGCGGTGATCGCCTTGATATCGCCCAGAAGCTTGTCGGGGTTCTCCTGCGGTATAAAGGCCAGGCGCAACGGGCCAGACTGCGCCAGAGCAGGCATCGGCTGCGAGACAAGACCGGCCGCTGCGAGAATAAGAAGGTGACGGCGATTCAAGCGAGGCATCATCAAAACGCCTTTTCTTCTATGGCGGCGGCATCCGTCTTGAACAGACTCCAACTCGTTTCCGCGGCCGCCCAGTTCTCTGCCCGAACGGCTGCGCCGACCTCTGCCAAGCGCTCGGCCAGTGCGTAGACCTCGGGCCGCGACGAAAGATTGGCCATCGTGCCTGCATCGGCCGCAAGATCGGCCGCAACCGTGTCGGTCAGGACCAGGATGTGCTGCGCATCGCGTTTCGGTAGAAGCGTGTCGAGCGTCGAGGCAAAGGTCGTGAGTTCGGCGAAGGCCAGACGGAAGGGCGTGTTCGCGGTATCGAAAGCCTCGTATGGCTCATCGGCTGCGCCAACCGTTTCCAGATAGGCGGTCAGGTCCGACCGCTCGGCATCGGTCAGGCCAAGGTTCTTTGTCTCGTCGAACCAATCCACAACACTTGCCAGCGTCGGCAGGGGACCGTCGTGGAAATACGGCGCTGTGTAGAGCGTACCGAGCAAGGTGGGCGTGTCGAGGGCACCTGCATGTGACCCTTCGTAAGCCGCAGCCACCGATCCGATGTCGTGCGATTTGCGATCAAGAAAGTTGCCGGATGGCGTATGGCAGCTGGCACAGGATTGGTTGCCCATTCCGACGAAGGGGCGGTTGAATACCTCTTCGCCACGCCGCGCAGCATCCGGCGCGGCCTCCGTCAACTGGCCGTCGCCGGTGACCAGGGAATTGGGCAGGAAATCGAACTCGGTCATGTAGGCCACGAGTGCGTCCAGCATGAAGGGTGTGGGTTCTTCGCCAGCGAATTCATTGACGATCACGTTGCGGGAGAAATCCCGCAGCGACGCGAAACGACCGTCTCGCCCGTAAGGTCCGGTAAAGCGCAGCCCGCGCAGGCTTGGGATATCGATCGGATCATCGCGGCGGTCGTTGAACATCGGGTTGAAGAAAGCGCCATCCACGTCGACTGCTCCGGGCTGGTGACTGGCACCGGGAATGAAAAATCGCTGATTGATGTCCGAGCGATTGTGACAAGTCGAACAGGCTATGCCCAGATCGCGGGCCGGTCCGCCGAATATCTCTGCACTGTCAAACAGCATGTCACCGTAGACGATGAGGGGCAGGTCGGTTTCGTCGATCCCCTGCTCCTCGAAATTGAGCACGAGAAGTGGTAGAGGGTCCTGATCGAAGATGTCTGAGCCGGGGGGCAGAGCGGCGGGCAATTCAACCGGCTGTCCGGTTCGGGCAATCGCCTCGGGCACGGCAGTCAGCGTCTGGCGCAGGGCAGGATCCGCGACGAGGTAATTTTCGGCCAGATAGGCTGAAATTTCCGCGCGCGCGGCAGTCATTTCCTCAACATTCCTATCCTTGGCGCCAGCGCCGAGCACGCCGGCCGAGCCTGTGGCATTGTTGAGTTCCAGCCACGCCCGACCCAGTGTCCGGGCCGCATCAGGGTCTGCGGCTTTGATATGGTCGGCAAACGCGCGGTAAAGCTCCTTGGCAGTGGCCACTGCCTGTTGCGATACCGCCGGGTTATCGGCAGCAATGGCTGCATCCAGCTCTTCTTCAATTCTCAGCGCGATGAGGCGGGTGGCTGCCACATGAACGGCATGCCGATCCTGCCTGCCAATCGCGTCGGACAGATCACCGACATCAATGGCGCTTTCTCGGTCCAGCCAGTCAAGGGCTCCGAGACGATACTCCGATCCGCGATAGGGCTCGGTCCAGGCTTGTTCCACTTTGTCCCACGGGACCGGCGCGAGATTGCCCAGAAACAGCGTCAGGCGATAGGCGGCCGCTTCGGGCAGCCAGGGGGCTTCCTTGGCGGGTGTTGCCAAAGAGGGACCAGCCAACACCGAAGCGGTGACAATCGCGTAGAGGATCACGCGCAGGACGTGATGGATCACAGGCGGCTCCATTCAAAAAGTTAGACGTGTCTAACTTATCTACCCAAAGCCAACTTGTTGTCAATCCATCAACCATCGGGCAAAGTCGTCATATGTCGTCCGGCGCATCACAGACGCGTGAAGATTTCACGCCTGATTCCCGCGATCCCGAAGCCCAGGCCGACGGATTCGCCAACGTGCGCAATGCGCATGAAAGCGAGATGGCGGAAGATTATGTGGAGCTGATCGCGGAGTTGATTGAAGCCCATGGGGAGGCGCGACCGGTCGATATCGCAGAGCGGCTGGGGGTCAAAGCACCGACGGTGACCAAGAACATCTCGCGCCTGAAGCAAGCAGGGCTGGTGCGCCGTGAAAAATACCGCTCGATTTTCCTGACCGAAAGAGGCCAGGCCCTCGCTGAGGCCTGCCGCAGGCGCCACAGGATCGTGGTCGCATTTCTGCAAAGCCTCGGGATTGACGAAGTAACGGCCGAGCGTGATGCCGAAGGCATCGAACACCATGTCAGCGAGGCAACGTTGATAGCTTTCGAAAACCATATCAAGGGATCCGATTGATCCTGGTCCAAAAATGGGCTGAGCCGTCGACCATTGGTGTTCAGTAAAGTTGCAGGACGGGTATCGCCATCACGAGAACCATAGCGAGCATCGAAGGGGACTCGATCGCTCGAACCGGACAGCCGGTTGAATTACCCACAACGCCGCCCAACAACCAGACTATCCAAGAATCCGGGCGATCATGATCGTGGCAAACAATCCGATCAAACAAAACAGAATGGCAGAACTCGCAGCATGTTGAGCGATGTCAAGTCGATTGCCTTTACGTTTTTTTGCAAGGTATGCGCCCCAGAACGCCCCGATTAATGTCATAATGATTACAATCACGTCAGACCCCTTTCCGAGTGGCCAATAACTTCTTTGCGATAGCAGGCAGGCCTACACCCAGAAACCAACATGTCAAAACCAGCGACAAAAGCGTCCAGTCACCGAAGCGGGCATAGAGTGTCCTTGGCAGGGCCGGGGGCAGAGGCACGTCTAGGACTCCAGTCTGCTCAAGGTCAAGGCTGGCCAACACGCGGCCTCTGGCATCAATGACTGCGGAAATGCCGGTGTTTGCGGCGCGAAGCACTGGCAAGCCTTCTTCGACAGCGCGCATCCGTGCCGCCGCCAAATGCTGTTCCGGTCCGATTGATGTTCCAAACCATGCATCGTTTGTGGCATTGAATATCCAGTCCGGACGAATGGCATCATCGACCACATGACCCGGAAAAATGATCTCGTAGCATATCGCAACGCCAACAAAAGGTATTCTAGGCAAGGCTAAGGTGCGTGGCCCTGGGCCCGGTGTAAAATCCCCAAGACTTTCGGTCAGACGCTCAAACGGTAGCCATTTTCGAAAAGGAACATACTCGCCGAAAGGAACCAGTTTGTGTTTCGCATAGCCACCAAGGCTGCGCCCCTTTGTGTCATATGCCTGGACGGTATTGAAGTAGAGGGTGTTGGCGCCCGACGCGACCCGGTCTGGCACACCGGTCATGAGGATGCTTGATTGGGGGAGCGCGCGCATGATCCTCTGACGATCTGCTTCAACCTCGTCCAGAAACCCCGGATAGGCCGTTTCAGGCCACAATACGATGTCAGGAACGTCACCCTGGCTCGACAGGTCAATGTACCGTGATACGGTTTCTTCTCGCAGTTCCGGACGCCACTTGTCTTGCTGCGGCACGTTTCCCTGAACAATCCGAACAGTGATGTTTGTCGGCTCTTCTATGCCAAGCCAGAGACGGGTTTGCCCTGCACCCCAAAGGCTTGCGGCAAACCCAAGCGCCAAGACCAGGCCCCACGGACGTCTACTATTGCGACTGGCAATCAGATGGGTTGGCAGAACAACCAGAAAAACAAAGAGAAAGCCGAGACCGTAACTGCCAATCCACGCCGCCGGTTGCCGCAGCGGCTCATATTCGACGAGCGCATAACTTGACAGGTTCCAGGGGAATCCCGTCAGGACATGCCCGCGCAACCATTCGGCGGCGGTCCAGCATGTTGCAAAGAGCAGAGGGCTGGCCAGACCTTCAGACAATCGCGACCGCGCCAACACTGCAAACGCGAAAGAGGCCAGTGCGGGAAAGAACGCAAGCAGCGCGCTTAACCCGGCGACCGCAGGAATGGCAAGCAGACCAAAGCGGTCCGCATCCACAAAAAAGCTCTCCGCGATCCAGAAGATCCCAGCGGCGAAATACCCCAGACCAAACGTCCAACCAGTGACCGCAGCGCGAAAAGAGCGAAGCCCTCGCAAAATAAGAAACAAGGCTCCGTAGGTCGCCGGAGCAAGTATGAGAAAGGAGAAGGGTGGAAGAGTCAGGACAGTAAGCGCACCGAGGCAAACACCTATCCCGGCGTGAACCAGCAGAGGTGCACGCGCGACTTGCCGGTTATCGTCTTTCTCTCCGACAGTTACTGTCATTGCTCGGGTTGGGTTCTTTTCAACCCAGGCCAGGCCAGCAGCAGGGCGACACCGCAAAAAATAGCGGTGTCTGCGAGGTTGAAGGCTGGCCAATGCAGATCCCAAACATAAAAGTCCAGAAAATCGGTGACGGAGCCTACTCTGATCCGATCAATAACATTCCCCAAGGCTCCGCCAATGATCAGGCCATGGGCCACGGCCTCGCCCTCTTCTTTCGTTCTGAACATCAGGACTACGAGCCATAGGCATACAACCGTTGCCAGTAATACTAGCCCCCACCATGGCGCACCATTTAACAGACCAAAAGTCACGCCATCATTGCGATGGTAGACTAGATTGAAACCAGGAAAGACGGAAACACCGGAGCTCAGTGTAGAAGCGTTTGCGACGACAGCCATTTTACTCGCCTGATCCACGACGACAGCACTGAGTGTGCTCACCAGCCCGAGAGTTATCGTGTGTTTCATGCTCTGGCCTTCACGCTGCCCAGGGACCGCAAAGTGACGCGGGAATGGGCGTCTTTGAATTGAATAGTGCGAGCCCTCAATCGCCGGGATAGCTGGCAAACACTTCCGTCGTTCCATCGTTGTTGATGAGAAACACGTCATAAGCTTCGCGCCAGCGGCTCTGGTCCATGCCGGGGGAGCCAAGCGGCATCCCTGGCACCGCGAGGCCGACAGCGTCCGGTCTCTCGCTGAGCAACCTGCGAATATCATCTGCGGGCACATGGCCCTCGATCACGTACCCATCGATGAGACCCGTGTGACAGGACACCATACGTTGCGGAACGCCATTGTCGAGTTTGAAGCGGACGAGAAGCCCGGCGAACATATCTTCGTCGGTGGGTGCAAAACCGTATTCTTCGAGGTGCTCCATCCACGCAAGGCAGCAACCGCAGCCATTTGTCTTATTAACCTCAATCGGCGTGGTTTCAGCGAGCGCCTGGGTGGCGAGCCCGAGGAAGAAGGCAATTGCGAGCGATAGTTGTCTCATGTTCTAGAGCCTTTCTGATGTCGCGGTGGCGACGTCGGTGTCCAGCAATCCTGAAAACTGCGCTCGGCTGTCTTCAAGGCGCGACACAATGTCTGAATTGGTTCCTTCTGCGCTTGCCACTTCGGCAAGCCGTTCTTCTGACATCGGATCTGTCGGACGGCCATCTACGCGCACTTCATAATGCAGGTTTGGACCGGTCGCCGTGCCTGTGGCGCCAACGCGGCCGATCATGTCGCCTGCGGCAACCCGGTCCCCGATGGAGAGACCTTCAGGCGTAGAACTCAAATGCGCATAGCGGGTCATGGTGTCGGAACCATGCGCGATCTCGACCACGCGCCCATAGCCGCCGCGCCGCCCAATAAACGAGATGCGGCCCGGTGCCGTTGCGTAGACTGGCGTCCCTTGGGGCGCCGCAAAATCAACCCCGGTGTGCATGCGCACATCCCCAAAAACCGGGTGCCTGCGATTGCCGTATACCGAACTCAGCCGCGCGCCCTTCACGGGTTGTGCAAACACCCGTAGCAATTCCCCATCAACAAAAATCGTCGCGTTTCCGGATTTGTCGTCAGGCCACACGATTTCATAGAGGGTTTCATCTATGGCCAGCGCGGCGAAAGACAGGCGAGGCTGTCTGATAACCTGGTCGCCGAGCGTGTCCTCGCGCCACATCAACTGTAGCCGCTCGCCGCCTTTCAGATCACGTCGGAAATCGACAGTCCCGCCCAACATCTCAGCCAAGTCTACGGCAAATTGCGCCGGAATATCTGCCGATGCAAGGGTTGCAAAGATCGAGGTTCCCACCGTCGTGTCCGCCGCACGCAGAACCAGGTCGGGCTCAGGCACGATCTTCCGTATGGCAATCTCATCTGCAAACACGGCTTCGATTTGCACGCCTGCGTCGACGGACAATACCACCCGTCTGAGCGACCCCGAAAGCGACGTTTCAACCTCAATCCCATATCCCGGTTTGAGCTTGCGCAGGTCATATTCCGCGGCCAGCGCCAGCGCCACCTCGGCGCGATCGGGTGCAGAGAGGCCTGCTTTGGATAGCAAGGCGTCCAGGGTTTCACCTGAGGACAAACTGCCCGACCACATCTCCATTGGAGGTTTGGTCTCTGGCAAAGCCACATCAAGGACTGGACGCGATGGCGGTTCTGGTGCCCAAGCGACTGTGTCCGATCTAACAACCGTTAGCTCGAAGGGCATCAGCGGTTGAGTTCGCATTGCCGGGCTCTGCAACGGCGCGGGCTGCCAATCAGACACCGCAACAAGCGCTTCCGGGACAGGTGCCATTTTCCAATTGGTCGGGAGCCCCATTATCAACGCGACAGCAACGCCTGCCGCTGCGACGCCGACGGCAAGGTATCTCAATTTCATGACGTTTCTTCTTCTGCTCTTGCGAGAACACGGCGGATCTTCGGCGCTGCGAATTCTCGCGGTTCATGGTAATCGATGATGCTCGCAAACTGTCCCTCAGCATCGAAGAGAAAAACGCTCGCCGTGTGGTTCATCGTATAGTCGCCGTCTGTCGCGACCTTCTCATAGCTCGCACGGAAACCTTCAGCAGCGCGTGCTGTCTCTTCCAGCGTCCCACTCCAGCCTTGGATCGCTGGGTGAAAATAGCTGACATACTCTGCCATGGCGTCCACGGTGTCGCGCTCCGGATCGACCGTGATGAACACGACATTCATCTCCGCGACGGCTTCCCCAAGATCGTCAAGCCAGCCAGAGATATCCGACAATGTGGTGGGGCAAACATCGGGGCAGTATGTAAAGCCAAAAAACACCATGGATGGATTGCCCAGAAGCGACGCAGGTCCGACAGTTTCACCGCCTTGATCAGTCATCTGGAATTCCATCTGGGTAAGCGGCAAAGGTCGCTGAGCCACCGGTTCAGGCGCGCCGGGACCGTCCACACGCCACCAGCCGATGAACAGCGCGAGCGCAAGCGCGACGGTGACTGCGGCACCATAGGTGAAGAGGTTGCGTCGGCTCATCACCCCTCAGGCCCACGCGCCGCAATACCAAGAATAGGAACATCAACGGTCAGCGTCCCGCCATCGGCAAAGTTCAGTCTCAGCGGAAAGGTCTCGCCTTCCACCATCTTGGTTTGCAATCGCATCAGCATGGCATGCATGCCACCTGGCTCAAGCGCGACACTTTCGCCCGCTGGGATGGTGATTTCACCGACTGGGCCCATGGAACTGACGCCATTTGCGTCGGTCTTGGTCTCATGAATGTCAGGCATCATGGCGAGCGGCGTTTCCAGCTCCACCAGTGTCACTGGATCGGTCCCCGTATTGCGCAGTGTCATGTAGGCCGCACCTGGACGGTTGATGCCGATGGACGCGCGGGCCCATGCGTCTTCAACGACAATATCCTCAGAGCCAGCGAAAGAGGTGGTCGGTAATCCGACAAACACACTGAATGCAAGTGCGATGGCTGCAACGGTTGATTTCAAAGGTTTGCTCCTAAAATCAGTCTTCTGATCACGACCCGGCCGCCGCGACTTCGGCCGCAACCAAGGCGCGCAGCTCGTCGGCTCCGAACGGGTCAAGCGGTTTGCCATTCACATAGAACGTTGGTGTCTGACGCACGCCCATTGTCTCCACATCCGCACGATCCTGATTAAGGATTGCGAGCGTCTGGGGCGCTTTCATCTGGTTTTTTGCGACTTCTACGTTCAGACCGGCCTGCTCTGCAATGCCAAGGATCAATCCGGGCGCTGGTTCACCGTGGGATGCCCATCGTGGCTGAAATTCGAGGATCGCTTCTTTGACCGGAATATATACGTCCTGCATGCGCGCGGCTTCCATCACCCTGATCGCTTCTTCGGAAGCGGCGCCATGAAATGGCGTGTATCGCAGAACGACGCGAACCTGATCGCCGTGCTCCGCCATGATCTCCTTGATCACTGGGTAGAATGCCCGACAGGCTTCGCACGCAGGGTCGAAGAACTCTACGATTGTCACGGGCGCGTCTTTCGGTCCCATGATGGGGGAGTAGGGACGCATCAATGCTTCTGCGACCTCGGGCTGGACCGGTTCGACCTGAGCGACCGGGGCGGGGCGGGACTGATACCAAACGGCGGCGGCAAAGACTGCAAGGCCGACAAGTAAGACCGATAGAACTAGAGATTTGTTTTTCACGCGCGCGGCTCCTTCAGAGAGAAAAATGACAAGAACCCGATAAACGCAAAGGCAATCAGCGCCAACAGCGGGATAGGGATTCCAAGAAACAGCTGATTGTCGCCGGTGCAGGACGGGCCAGTCGCCGTGCAGGGTTGGATCGGCTCGGGCAGAACTCCAGTATAGAGACCAAGATGCCAAAGCGCGATGGCAGCGCCACCGAGGGCAAGCGCAACGCCGTAGCGACCGACCCGATGATCCTCGAACCACAGACCAAGGCCCAGAAGGACGGCCAGAGGGAACATAAACGCACGCTGAAACCAGCACAGATTGCACGGAGCCTGCCCCAGAACCTCACCGATATAGAGCACGGCCAAGGAACTCCCCAAAGCGACGATCCACGCGGCGGTCAAAGCCGTCTCTTTTGACATCACCCGGCTCATATCGACATCCGCGCCTTCAGATCGGCAAGGATCTCCTCTGCCGGCGTGCCATATGTCCAGGCACCGACATATCCGCCTTGCGGATCAAAGAGAAACAGCTGAGACGAATGCCCCATCGTGTATCCGTCGGGCGAAGCGGCTTCCTCAATCTTTTCGTAGTAGATGCGAAATGTCTTGGACGTTCTCTCAATTTGATCAGCGGTGCCTGTCAGTCCGATGATGTTTGCGTCAAAATATGGGATAAACTCAGCAAGCGCTTGCGGCGTGTCGCGTTCTGGATCAATCGAGATAAAAAGCGGCTGGACTTGTGTCGCATCGGAGCCGAGCCCGTCCATCACAGCGGCTACCTCCGCCAGAGTTGTGGGGCACACGTCGGGGCAATTCGCAAAGCCAAAGAAAACGAGCATCCAGCGCCCTGCGAGATATTCGTCTGTTTGGACCATCCCATTATGATCGGTCAGTTCGAAATCCGCCCGGAACGCGGGCTCATAAGCGCGCTGTTCGACTCTGGTAGAAACTTGCAGCCAGACGAACCCCACGATCGCGATCGCAGCGAGTCCCCAAAGCACTTTTTGTAACGCAGATAATCTCATTGGTCGTTTTGCGCCCGATTCCGCCCATTTTTCGTGAATTCTAAATGTTCTAGCTGCTAGAGGTTCAAGCTGTTTCTTGGCACAGAGGCGGTTTGTCACGGACCCGTGAACAGACCAGTGGCTTGTGCATGCCAATAGCTATAGCTACCAACACTATAGATATGGAGGTCACATGCTTACAATTGGAAGTTTGGGAAAGAAGACCGGAACAAAAGTTCAGACCATCCGGTATTACGAACAGATCGGGTTGATGCCCGAACCGGGTCGCACAGAAGGGGGGCAACGGCGTTACGGTGACGCCGAAGTCGACCGCTTGTCATTTATTCGACACGCGCGCCAGTTGGGATTTCCGCTGGAGGCGATCCGCGAGCTACTTGATCTTAGCGACAATCCGGATCGATCTTGCCACGAGGCCGACTCCATCGCTCGTCGACAACTCAAACAGGTCGAATTGCGGATGGATCGCTTGAAAGCGCTGCAGACCGAACTGAAGCGCATGATCCACGAATGCAGTGGAGGCAATACCGCGGATTGTAAGGTTCTCGAGGTCTTGCGCGATCACTCAGAGTGTCTGACCGACCACGATGCAATCGGCGCATAGTCGCGCCAATTGCTCGCAATCCAAAACGGTGTGTAAAACGACAATGGTCGGTCGTACATGGCTGCTTTTACCTTAGGCGGGTTGATAGAGCCGGGCGTGCGGAAGGCCTGTTTTCTCGAACCTCCGGAATGTCTTTGCCAAAGCCAGAGCACCAAGGTCAATGATGGGTTCAAGCAAAACAACGATGATGTAGACCGACGCGAATGCTCCCGCGTTTGCCAAGGTCTCCGCGGTAAAGCCCTGTCCGTAGAAAACCCAGAAGGCCACCCACGCCACAATGCCACCTTGGAACACCGCAGATAGCTTTGCTGCTTGAGTGTAGGAAACCTCGGTGTACGGCGTGTCGGCCGGGATAATCCTTCGTGCCAATGCGGTCATTGCCAAAACTGGCAGAATAAGCGTGGTCAGGTTCATTCCCAATTGCGGAATGTCGGAAGGTGAAAACAGGAAGCTTTGCGCTACAAGACCAAAGATCAGACCAATAGCTGTTGGAACTGTGCCGAGGATCAGGAAAAGTGTGGTTCCAAGTATCAAATGTACTTCTGACACGCCAACAGGTGGATGCGGCAGAAATTCAAAGAATCCTAGCACCATCGCGCTTGCCGCAGCGGAGCGTCCGGCCAAAGCTAAGATGTTGCCGTTCTGCTTCACGTGATCAACAGCGAGCTTGGCGACGATCCCAACCGAAGCAACACCGGTCGCAGTCCCCAGTACAATTTTTGCGCCGTCCACGACGCCAGGTTCGATATGCATAATTTCGTTCCTTCTGCACCCATCGTGCAAGATGCCTCCATAGAGGCGTTACAGTGTACTTGGCAGGTTTCCTGACTCGCGCTTCATCGCTGCAATTTCACCTTCCCGGATCTCTCCAGTGGTATTCGGAATGCAGCTAACGCTCACAGTTGCGTGGGCAGTCTCGGATCAGGACAGGACTTGATGTCCCTACCGCGTTCCCATTTACCCCGCCGCCGCAAATCGGCTTTGGGACCAAGTCCGAGCACCTGATATCCTCGGCCTGCCCGAGTCAAGATGGTTTGTAGAATGCAGTTGGTGTGTAGTCGCTGTGGCAACCAAATTTTGCCCAAGTATGATGCGAGATAACACAAAACTACTCCATCAAACAGCTAGTTACATCAACTCATCTCTTCAACTTTCCGAGAAAAACTAAGCCCAGGACGGATCTCCCTGGTCTCCATCCGAAAAAGCAAAACATCCCCAAGAGCGGAACTCTTGGGGATGTCGTGATCAGACCAAATCAGATTATTCGGCCGTCGCGGCATAGTTCATGATGTGAAAAATCATGTTCTGTTCAATTGTGCCATCGACAAGGTGTGCCCACGGGCCTTTGGCATAGGCGGCGACATCCTCACCCGAATGGGTTTCGGAGGACTTGGGAACCACCGCCTGCTGCAAATAGTCCAGGTCTGTCGCGGCCTCTTCGGTGAGCACCGGTCGCGTACCAAAGAAAGAACCATCCGCTTGTTCCGTCAGAACCGATCCCGCACCGTTCAGGTAGCCTGCGACGGTGAACGGCTTATTGTCGGCTCCCAATTCGGGCTCCCCGGTATGCGCCACGCCTTCGCCGTCGATGCCCATGCACAGGCCAAGGATGTCCGACCCACGCCCGCAATAACCATTGAAGGCCAGCGCATGTTCATGATCAGCCGTCACGATGATCAGGGTGTCGGCATCGTCCGTCAGTTCATCAGCGATCGCGACGGCGTCGGAGAACGCCTTTTGGTCACGTACCGCGCGTGCAAGGTTACCGCCGTGGTTGGCATGGTCCACGCGACCCGCTTCGACCTGAAGAAAGTAGCCATTGTCCCCCGATTTTGCCTGAAGCGCCTGGATGGCCGCACCGGTCATGTCGGCCAGGCTGGGTTCGTCTTCGCGGTCAGCTTCGTACATCATGTGGCTGCTTTCAAACAGCCCGAGGATCGGGGTCCCATCCAAAGGGGTGTTTTCGAAAGACGCCTGATCGGTCGCCAAATGAGCGCCTAGTTCGCTTTGGGCTACGTCCATCAGATTGACCCCGTCTTCGCGGCGCCCGCCTTCGTCACCATGAAAGTTGCGCATGCCGCCGCCCATAGCGACGTCGATCATCCCGGAACGCATGGCCTCGATCAGCTGCGTCGCAATGTCAGTCTGGGTGTCGCAACCTTCAGGCACTGACGCCTCGAAATTGCGGTCCACTGTCTTTGCATAGGCCGAGGCCGGCGTTGCATGTGTGATGCGCGCTGTGGAGACAATGCCGGTTTCTTTTCCCATCTCACTCATAAGTTCGTTCATGGAGGCAACCGTATTGCCCGGCAGCGTCGAACAGTCGCCGCGGTTCACGTTTTCATTCACACCGATGATGCCAGCCTTGGTCTTGATCCCGGCCATCATGGCCGTGCCTGTTCCAGCGCTGTCCGGCGTCTGGGCATTAACGTTGTAGGTCTTGACCAGAGCGAGGTTTGGAAAGGCCTCCTGGGGTTGAACATACTCATCACCAAAGCCGCCCTCTTGCTGGCCTGCAAACAGACGCGATGCGTAGTTTGTACCAACGCCGTTGCCGTCAGAGATCATCAAAATGATGTTGACGGCTCTGTTGGTATTGGGCAGTTTTGCCAACTCTTCGGCCAGACGCTCTTGGCCGGATACGAACCAATCATTTTCTGCCTGCGGCAGGTCTTGTGCTGTCGCCATGCCTGATACCGCGATGGCAAGGGCGGATACCGCTGTTAACGTCTTCATAGTTTTGCTCCTGAAAAGAAGGATGAGTTTGCAGCGAAGATGCGGGTCTTAAGCATCAGATTTGTGACAGCGTGTGCTAAACTAAAATGAAATTTGGATCTTGAACCTATAGTGACTGTAGCAATTACATCTTCACGTAGACGATTCGAGGAGATATAAAATGAGCGCGAATGATCGGCTGTTGGCAACAACCCCAATCCTGAACTTCGACCACCCGTCGATTGCACAACTGATCGAGGACCGAGGGTGGAAAGCCCTTTCTCAACATGACCGGATCGGCGCTGTCTACGATTTCGTCCGCAATGAAATTGCCTTTGGGTACAACCGCGCTGACGACATCTCGGCCGCCGAGGTGCTCGCTGACGGTTTTGGTCAATGCAACACCAAGGGCACGCTTCTCATGGCCCTGTTGCGCGCGGTAAGTGTGCGGTGCCGCCTTCACGGCTTCACGATTCATAAAGAGCTTCAACGGGGCGTCGTGCCCGAACTCGTGTATCCGATTGCTCCAGAAGAGATCATTCACTCATGGGTTGAGGTGGAGACGGAGACGGGTTGGGCAAACCTCGAAGGATTCATTCTGGATGCGGAGTTTCTATCAGCGCTGCAATCCAAATTTACCGATTCACACAGTCTCTGCGGTTACGGGGCAGGGACCGACTGCCTGCAGGCGCCGCCAGTGGAGTGGACGGGGGGCGATACCTACATCCAAGAGACCGGTATTACCCAGGACTTTGGTACTTTCGACGCGCCCGACAACTTCTACGCCGCTCATCAGCAGTCATTCAGCTTCGTAAAGGGCATATTGTATCGCCATATCATACGCCATTGGATGAACGCCCGCGTGCGCCGGATCAGATCAGGTAGCGTGCCGCAGATCCCTGGCTTGGCATTGCCTAATCATAGACACGAGGAATCGCGTCATGCCTCATGATCACGGCCACGCGCATATTGATCCCGCGTCAGGCGACCGCCGTGTCTCCATCGCTATCTGGGCCAACGCACTTCTGACGGTTGTACAGATTGTGGGCGGCATCCTCTCTGGCAGCCTCGCTCTCATAGCGGATGCACTGCACAACTTCTCAGACATGGCGTCTCTGGTAATCGCGTTCGCAGCCCGAAAGATATCCCGAAGACCCGCCGACAAGCGCATGACTTTTGGCTATGGCCGGATTGAAGTTGTGGCTGCCTTGATCAACTACACCACCCTCATCCTCGTCGGTATCTATCTCATTTACGAGGGCGGGATGCGCATGATCGAACCGACCGAAGTGGCCGGTTGGACTGTGGTGATCCTTGGCTCAGTGGCGCTGGTCGTCGACACGCTGACAGCGCTGCTGACGTATTCGATGCAAAAGGGCAGCGTGAACATCCGGGCGCTTTTCCTGCACAATCTGTCAGACGCACTGGCCTCTGTTGCGGTGATCATCGGCGGCTCGCTCATCCTGCTCTATAATATGTGGTGGGTCGATCCGGCGATCACGATCGGCATCGCGCTCTACATCCTTTACCTCGCTCTAACTGAAATCGGCGGCCCCGTTCGCATCCTGATGCTGGGAAGTCCACCTGACCTCGACAATGACGCAATTGTTGCCGCAATCAGAGACGTCGACGGGGTCCATGACGTCCACCACGTTCATCTTTGGCAGATGCAAGAGAACGAGACGGCGCTGGATTGCCATATAGTGACCATCGATGGCTCATCCGGCGAAGGGATCAAAGCTGCCATAAAGGCGCGTCTCGCCGAAGAGTTCGGCATCCGGCACTCCACGCTCGAATTCGAAGACTTGGAGAATGCTCATGAGAGCGCACAACTCTATGGACACGAGCAGACAAAAGCATGATGGAAACTACGCTTGTTCTTTCTGGTCTAGGAATTGCTGCAGCAACACTGGCTTCGATCCTTTGGTCAATTGTTTCCCCAAAGCGCCGTATCTGGCCGCCCCAACGTTACACGGCGATCACTCCAATTCTGGTCTGGGTGCCAACGTTTTCGTTGTTTGGCGTATTCATTGTGCTTGGCGTCTTGGGGTGGGGCATTTTGGCGTTTCCCAACTGGCTCCGGTTCGGGGTTGGGATACCTCTCATTCTGTTTGGCAATTTTGTCGTCTGGACTGAAGTCGCTCATTTCGGGATAGCGCAAACTGGTGGAGCTAAAGGCACGTTGAAGACTACCGGCATGTATCGCTACTCTCGAAACCCTCAATACATGGCGGATATGGCAATCGTCGGTGGATGGATGATCCTTACGTCTTCACCCTCGGCTCTCATTGTAGGAACAGCGGCCATCCTTGTTTTGATTGCCGCGCCATTCGCAGAAGAGCCGTGGCTAAAGGACCTGTACGGTTCTGAATTTGAAGAGTATCGGGCTTCAACCCGTCGCTTTCTCTAAATCGCTTCACAAAAATGTCATTCCCGGATCGCTTGACCCTCTAGCTACTAGAGGTCTTACGACTCAAAAAAATGGAGGAAAGCTGTGAGCAGAATAATTAAAAACCGCAGGCAGTTTCTGTCAACAACAGCCGCCGCCGTCATCGGACTTCCGGCCTTGGTAAAGGCCCAGTCTGTGGAGCAACCGACCGGAACGGCGGTACGCAGGAATATCTCGTCCTTCAGCGCTCAGCCATGGCAAGACCACTTTGATAATCTCGAGCATGGGGCGATCCTCTGCGACATCAATTCAAGAGCCGTTCAGTTCTGGTCTGAGGACGAAAGTATTTACAAGCTCTACCCGTCGAGCGTACCTCAATCAGAAGAGCTGACCCGGCGGGGATACACAAGGGTCGTTCAAAAAGTGGAAGGTCCGAGTTGGAGACCGACACCTTCGATGAAGGAGCGTAATCCTGAATGGCCTGACTACTGGCCACCGGGCCCGGACAACCCTCTCGGCACACACGCGCTCTATCTTTCCTGGCAATATTACCGTGTCCACGGGACCGGCGACACACGCAAGATCGGGCGTCAGTCTTCCAATGGGTGCATTGGGCTGTACAACGAGCATATCGCAGAGTTGTTCGATCTGGCGGAAGTCGGCACCCAAGTCAGACTCTTTTAGTTCACTGATTGCCCCGTGATAGCAGCGGGCGACTTGGCCGCCAATCTCAAGTGTATTGCAAAGATCTTATGCACTGCGAAACAGCCAAGGGTTCATGATAGAAACTGCCGTGGATCGACGTTGCTCTACCTCTTTCTTGGAGGCAGAAGTTGATGCAAGGTGACAGCGACGGGACGACAACCATATTCACTATTGGCATCACATGGGCGGCTTTTGTATTCGCTGTGATTTTGGCTCTGTTTTGTGTCTTTTGGATCTGCAAGCGATGGAAAGACCGAAACCGGAAGTAATCGCCATATTGAACTCGCCAGCCGACGCCCGATCTTCAAGACGGAGCTGTGACCTCGCGTATAAAAAGAACTGGAAGTCGACCTTTTTCGGTACGCGCTTTACTGAAAGGACGAATGTTCTGCGAAGCTACCGTCAGCGGGCATGGTACGGATGAGACGTCTATTCCGACTTTTGCTTAGAGGGTTCATCGCCGCAGCAATCATAACAATAGTTGCGACCGCGTTGGCGATTTGGCTGATGACTCGATCAATTCCAGACTACACGGCAAGTTTCAATGTTGAGGGTCTATCGGCACCGGTCGATATCGTGAGAGACGCTTACGCAGTTCCACACATTTTTGGAACGAACGACCCCGATGTCTTTTTTGGGCTTGGAGTCGCTCACGCGCAAGACAGGCTGTGGCAAATGACCCTTCTGAGAAGAATTGCCCAAGGACGCTTGTCTGAACTCTTCGGACGAAGCACTTTGGCCTATGACGATTTCATGCGCAGACTTGATCTGGCCGAGGCCGCTCGTTCTTCGCTTTCCGCCCAGGACGACAAAACGCGTGAAGCTCTCAACGCCTATGCGGAAGGGGTGAATGCGTGGATTGAGGAAATCAACAAAGGTGCGTTGGGGCGAGGTGCACCAGAATTCTTTCTGTTTGAAAGCTCCATCGCGCCATGGAGACCAGAGGACAGCATCGCAATTCTCAAGCTTTTTGCGTTACAGAGCTCGGGTCAATTCCAAGAAGAGGTTTTGAGGGCTCGCCTCTCTATGCTCATTCCCCCCGCACGCGTTTCTGATCTTCTCCCGGCGTCATTTGCCAATGATGATCGCAACATACCAAGGTACTTTGACCAGTTTCCGAATGCTCGTCTCGGCGCCATTCGATTTGAACCCGCTGAACTGAGCAGATTGTCGCCTCTTAGAAGTCCCAATCTCAATTCGTCGATGCTTGCCTGGGCTGCCACCCGCAACCGAACCGTTTCAGGCAACGCGGTAGTTGCCGGTATTTTCGACACTCAGTTGGCCATACCTTCGCTCTGGTACCTCGCTGGGTTGGAGCTTCAAGTCGGTGGCGTCATCGGTGCGACAATACCTGGGTTGCCGGTCATACTGTCAGGTCGCAACAGCAGTCTGGCATGGTCTGGAACCACATCGAACATTGACGACCAGGATCTTTTTATTGAGAAGCTACTCGACACAGGCTCTCGTGAGGTACTGACACCGGCGGGACCCCGGCCAATCGTTTCGCGCCCCTCCGTCATACGCATTCGGGGCGAAGCGCCCGTGACTATTCGCTTGGAGCGAAGCGAAAACGGTCCGATCATTCAATCTGACTTGTTCGGTCTATCATCGGTCATTCCAGAAGGGCACATTGCCTCTCTGGCATGGACCGGCCTGTCCACAAATGACACTTCCATAAGTGCGCTCATGGGTTTGATGACTGCAAAGAGTACAGATCAAGGGTTCTTGGCAATGCGATCCTTCATCGCGCCCGCTATGACGATGATCATTGCAGACGAGGAAAATCTCGCAAATCAGTTTGTAGGCGAACGGCCAATTCGAGATCCTCGAAATGTTTTTGGCGGGTTCATGCCTGCTCCTGGATGGTTATGGGAGAGCCAATGGCGCGCGCGAGGCGTTGCGAAGCCAAGCAATGCGGACGATTCAGGAATGCAAACGCAAAATGATAGCAACATTGGCCAACAAGTACTCTCGCCCAACATTGTTAGGGCCGACGCAAAGGATTTTAGGTTAAGCCGCCTCGAGAGGCTCCTCGAGGCGCGCGACGTCCACACCCGGGACGGTTTCATTGAGTATCAGCAAGACACTATCAGTCCGGCCGCAAGGGGCCTATTGCCACTCATCGCCAAGAACTTGTGGTTTTCTGAGCCTCCCGCGCCCTCGGGAACTCTTGCCCGGCGGCGTGCCGATGCTCTGCAAATGCTAGCAGATTGGAACGGCGACATGAACGAGCACATGGCGGAACCCCTGATCTATACCGCTTGGATGCGCGCCCTCCAGCAACGGTTGATAAACGACGAGTTGAGCAAAATGGCTGAGGGATTGCCTGTCATTCAGACACTTTTTCTCGAGCGCGTGTTCCGCGATGTCGATGGTGCCTCAATCTGGTGCGACGTAGTTCAATCGGAAGAAATCGAGACCTGTGATCAGATCGCTAGCCTCGCGCTCGACGATTCACTGTTATGGCTCGAAGAAACATTTGGGCGTGGCGATTTGAGTACTTTGAGGTGGGGAGATGCCCATCAAACCGCACTTGATCATCCTATCCTGAGTTGGTCTCGAGGTTTCAGTTTCATGTCAAACATTCGACTTCCGTTCTCAGGCGGCGACACTACTCTTTTCCTTGGATTTTCTGCGGGTGCATCCGAGGACCCGTTCCAGGCTGATTTTGGATCGACTTTCCGTGGGGTCTATGACCTTTCTGATCCAAACAGTTCGGTATACATAGCATCAACCGGACAGTCGGGCCATTTTCTCAGCCGCTTTTACGATGATCTTGGTCGATTGTGGCGGCGTGGAGAGTATGTCCCTATGTATCTTGAGCGACAACTCGTGAATGCCGGGTCGGTGGGAACGACAAGTCTGCTGCCACTGCGCAACTGAATGAAATGAAGGCAATCCGGCTTTCCTGCACCACAGATACTTAGAGCTATTGTGCCGCACAATGGCAATCTGGACCATGAAGGCGGGATTGGACCTGTCCTTCTTGAGTTGCGGCTTGGTGGAAAGCTCAAGAATCTGATGACAATTTCGCATACAGGGGTCAAAGTTCGGCACGCCGCAATCGAAGCGCATTCGCAATGACCGATACTGACGACAGGCTCATGGCTGCGGCAGCGATCATTGGCGAAAGAAGCAACCCGAAAATGGGGTAGAGAATGCCAGCCGCGACAGGAACACCTGCAGTGTTATAGGCAAACGCAAAAAATAGGTTCTGTTTGATATTTCGAACCGTTGCTTTTGCGAGCCTGCGGGCTCTGACAATGCCTACCAGATCGCCTCCCAATAGTGTGATGCCAGCGCTTTCGACGGCAACGTCGGCACCGGTACCCATCGCAATCCCGACATCGGCAGCCGCTAGGGCAGGCGCATCGTTTACGCCATCTCCGGCCATGGCAATCTGGGCGCCTTCATGCCTCAAGTTTTCCACCAGGGCTTTCTTATCTTCTGGCAAAACCCCTGCATGAACTTCATCTATTCCAAGCTTCAAAGCGACGGCTTCCGCCGTCTTTTGATTGTCACCAGTCGCCATGATGACCCTGAGCCCGAGGCGATGAAGATCGTCAATGGCTCCGGCCGTGGTTTCTTTGATCGGGTCAGCGACTGCCACGATCCCGGCGAACCTACCATCGACTGCTATGAACATGGCAGTCTTTCCAGACGCCCTGAGGTCATTTGCAGCATGTTCAGCAACCGAATGGTCCACATTGATTTCGTCCATCATTGCTGGATTTCCGAGAGCGACATCATGGCCGTCAACTTGACCTCTGACACCTTTGCCAGTGATAGCCTCGAAGTTTGTTGCTTCAAAAAGCGACAGGCCTTGCTCTCGTGCACCCTCCACAATCGCCTCCGCAAGGGGGTGCTCTGAGCCTCGTTCTAAGGCTGCAACAAGGGTAAGAACATCATTTTCAGAGTGCCCACCCGTGACCACCAAATCTGTGAGCTTCGGACGCCCTTGGGTGAGGGTGCCAGTCTTATCAACAATGACCGTATCGACGCGCGCCATCCGCTCAAGTGCCTCTGCATCCTTGATCAAGACACCCGCTTGTGCCCCGCGGCCCGCAGCAGTGGTGATCGAGATCGGTGTTGCGAGACCCAATGCGCAAGGGCAGGCGATAATAAGCACAGAGACTGCAACTGTTATCGCAAATGCAAGTGCCGGATCTGGCCCGAACATGAGCCAAGCGATGAACGATGTGACCGCAATGAGAACGACCGTTGGCACGAATACTGACGACACACGGTCTGCTAGTCCCTGAATTGGCGCGCGCGACCGTTTCGCTCCAGCGACCATATCCACGATCTGAGAAAGGACTGTGTCCGCCCCGACTTGCGTGGCCCTCACCATCAACGTGCCGTTTTTGTTGATCGTCCCGCCCGTGACCCGGTCCCCTTGTGTTTTTTCAACGGGAAGCGGCTCTCCAGTAATCATGCTTTCGTCGATTGATGAACGCCCCTCAAGCACGTCAGCGTCCACTGGGATGCTGTCACCGGGTCGCACGCGTAGCGTATCGCCAGCAATGATATGCTCCAGCGGTGCGTCGTATTCGGTCCCGTCCGGCATAATACGGCGGGCTGTTTTCGGTGCGAGATCAAGCAAGGCGCGGATTGCATCACCCGTTCGTTCCCGTGCACGCAATTCAAGCACCTGACCGACAAAGATCAATGTGACGATCACAACTGCGGCTTCGTAATAAGTCCCGACGCCTTCGCCGGTTTGGTACGCCGAAGGAAAAATTCCAGGCAAGAAGGTCGCGGCAAGCGAATAGGTGTAGGCGGCTCCGACCCCGAGCGCGATAAGCGTCCACATGTTTGGAGATAGAGTCCTTATGGAATCCCACCCCCTTTTGAAGAACGGGAGCGCGGCCCAGAGAATGATCGGCGTTGCGAGGAGGAATTCGATGTAGACTGCATTCTGATGACCGATCCACGCGCGCACGGGCAGACCGACCAGTTCGCCCATGGTCAAGATGACCAGCGGAACTGCGGCTGCCGCGCTGATCCACATGCGCTTCGTGAAATCGGAGAGTTCTTCGGACGGCTCATCCGATGGGAGCATTGGCTCAAGCGCCATACCACAAATCGGGCACGCGCCAGGCTCGTCCCTGAGGATTTCGGGATGCATCGGGCAAGTCCATTGAGTACTTGCCTTGCTATGCGTTTGCGCCTTTTGCGCATGTCCCGAGGCGTAGTAATATGGGTCGCTGCGAAACTTCGTTTCACAGTTCTCTGAACAAAAATGGAAGGTCTCCCCTCCAAATTCAGTATTCCGGGGATTTTCGTTGACCTCAACGGTCATGCCACACACCGGATCGATCACTGTCGTGGCGTTCGAAGCGGTCGCGGCCTGCATGGTGTTGTGGTGTTGATCTTGATCCGTGCTCATCGTCTCAATCCTTGATATTCAAGACGATCATACAACTAGCTCCTCCAGTAGCTGGAAGGTCAAGGCAGACTCAGCATGCATATGTAACAATTCGTATCGGGTTCGAGATTTTTAGGTCTCCGCCCGTGAAACCCGCTAGCCCAGTGTCAATATCATGCCTTCCGAAACCGATAATGTGGGAATGTGAAGGTTCTCTGGTGCGGGCCCTTTCCGGATACGTCCCGCAGTATCATAGTGGGATCCATGACATGGACAGAACCAGCCGCCAAAGTCGCCGGCACCATCACCGAGGGGCACACAACCGAGATGTGTGCAAACACCAATCATAACCAAGAAATTCTCATGTCCGGGCAGTGCTCTATTTTCGTCTGTGGCCGGATCTTCACCAGGAATATTTGGATTTCGAGCCACTGCATCGGGCAATGACGACACGTCCTCGGAGCGCGCCTGAGCGATCTCTTCTTCATTTCGGTGGCGGATAAAGACCGGTTTGCCCCGCCAACTTACTGTCAGTTGTGTTCCAGGCTCTACATCCGAAATGTCGACCCGGATGCTTGAGAGAGCCCGAACATCTGCAGATGGATTCATTTGATTGATCAAAGGCCAAACTGCCGAGCCAGTGGCAACTGCTCCCGCTCCGGCAGTCGCATAGTAGAGAAAATCCCGGCGATGCTGTTCGGTTTGCAACTCTGTCATGATTCGACTCTAGGGGCCTCCTGCGTGGGAAGGTCAATGTTGAGCAAGGCGGGTGAAGGAGTTGCTCTAGTCGGTAATCCAAACTCAGGAAGCTTTGTTTCGGCCGGAGGGGCGCAAAATCGCCACCAGAATCAACGGTGTTGCTGTCATCACTCCGAGACCAACGATGACCCACTCAGCAGCGTCGAAACTCCCTGACATCGCTTCTGCTCCAATATGCGCGAGCAGGAAGCTCGCGGGAAGAATTCCGGCGAGTGTTGCAATCAAAAAGCGCCAAAGGTGAAGGCGGCTAAGGCCCGCAGCATAGCTCATTGCATCAAACGAGATGAAGGGCAAAAGTCGGGAAGCAAACACCGTCAAAGTAAGCAAATTTTGAGACCCGAGCAAACCATAAGCGGCCTTGTTACCTAGCCATCGCTCGACGTAGACGCGCCCTAGGTAACGCGCGATGATGAACGCTGACAATGCACCCAGTTCCGACCCGATGGCTACATAGATGGCTCCTTCCATGTGGCCATAGGCAACTCCGCTTACAAGGGCGATCGGGGCACTGGGAATGGGGCTTGCAACGATTGATCCCATCATCAGCAAAACAATGAGAAGTGGCCCCCAAGGACCGGCACCATCAACCCAGCCCTCGATGGTTTCCCGGGTTATGTTCGGCCAATAATCCAAGGCCCACATGCCAGTGAGCAGCGCCGCAAGCACTGCGATCAGAACTAGTCCCAAGTGACGGGGATGCGTGTTACCCGATCGCATAGAGCGCCACGAAAACCGCTACAACGTCGACGTGAAAAGGACGCCCGATGTTCGATCCATTATCCATTTTGATCCCTCAATAAAGGCCAAGCACAACTGTCATGGTTCCAGCGAGTAGAGGGTCAAGCACATTCTTCATCATGAGACACTGAATTGTCCCATCATGCCGCCGTCTTCATGTTCAAGAATGTGACAATGATACATATACGGTGCCGACGATGGCGCCGGTTTTTCGAACGTTATCGCCAGTTCAACCTCGCCAGCCACGAGAACGGTGTCTTTCCAGCCCCTGTTCTCTGCCCGCGGCTGGCGTCCGTTGTCGGACAAGACTTGAAAGCGCACCCCATGAATATGGAACGGGTGCATCATCATGTCGCCGCGGACAATCCAGCGCTCGGTGCTGTTGAGCTTGGTAGAGAAATTGAGGGCGTTTTGATCATAGGGCGCGCCATTGATTGAAAACTGATTGCCGGAGCGGGACATCATCATGCCCATTCCCATCGACATTTCTAGAGTTAGACGCCGAACGGGGATATCGTTGGAAGAAAGGTCAGGCAACGGGCCATCCATGGCATCGGGCAGGGTGTCGATACGGACGGGGAGGGTTGTATCGACGGCGAAGTGCAGCACCGTAAAACGACCGCCAGAACCACTTCCCATCATTCCACCCATGGCGGAGTTTGCAATATCGTCGGACACCAGGACGCTGTCCCTGCCATCCGTGAAATCAATGAGAACTTCGACCCTTTCTCCTGGCGCAAGCACCATACGAGTGAGTGCAACCGGTCGATCCAGGAATCCACCATCCGTCGCCACGAGGTGAAGTGGCCGATCGTCGGCCAAGGACAGTCGGTAAATCCGCGCATTCGAACCGTTGACAAGACGGCACCGCACGACCCCCTTGGGAACTGCCGCTGAGGCTCCTGCCTGCCCGTTCACGAGCATTGTGTCACCTCGAAAACCATTCATCGATTGATGCATGCCGACATCGTATGTCATGCGACCGCGCCAATTAAATTGACGGTCCTGCAGCACGAGGGTCAAGTCATCAACCGCATAGGTGGACGGCAGACCACGTTCATCGTCTTCCCCATCGGTAACATGCAGAACACCTGCCAGTCCGAACATGACCTGTCGGGCTGTCGAACCGTGCACATGGCTATGATACCATGCTGTTGCTGGAGGCTGATCAAGGTTGAGTACCGGGTCCCATGATCGTCCGGGCGCGATGGCCTGATGCGGCCCACCATCGAAGGGGCCAGGAACAAGCAACCCATGCCAATGCGACGAGACGGGTTCGTCCAGAGTGTTTTGCACCTCGGCCAAAGTATCTGCATCGGTCAAAAGCCGGATCGTTGGTCCAAGATAGCCTTGGTTGTAACCGATGGTTTCGGTCGCGGAACTGCCGCGAAATCGGGTCGCGCCAGATTGAGCTTTCAGCTGAAATCGTCGCGATGTTGTTGCATCCAGAAGCTCTGGGTATTCAAGCTTCCGCCCTGTGCCGGATAGCGCAGCAGATGGCAGCACAGCGGCGGCTCCGAAACCTGCGGCATATCCAATAGCTTCACGGCGGTTCAAGAGGCGCACGTCAGGCCAAGCCTTCCGGAAGGGCCGCCAGGGCAGCTTCCATGCTGACAACCGGATGGCCGGCTGCAATCCAACCTTGCCCGGCGGCAGATCCGAGCATTCCTTCGGATACATCAACAAAGTCACTATACCCAGCTTGCTGGAGACTCCGCATGACACTTCCTGACCGACCACCAGTTGCACAAATGAGGGCGACAGGCCGGCCTTCAGCCATTGCACGGGCTGAAAAAAGCCGCTCGGGGAACCGATCTTCGTGCATGCTGATCGGCCAGGCTCCTTCAGCAATCCCGGTGTCGGCCCATTCCGGCCGCGAACGGACGTCGATCATCCGGACACGATCTTGCCGCAGCGCATTATACGCGGAGTCAGATGACCAAATCTTGGCTGTCTGTGCGACGGCTAAAGTTGGTGAGACGGCTGCAGCGATCAAGGCTAATCCGACCGTGCGACGTGTCAGATCGGATGGCATCGGAGGCCTCCTTTGGAATAGGCAGGCCTGAGGCTTTGTTTATTCATTGTCGCTACCATGGTGATCGGCAGATCCGGAAGCATCCGACGTTGTTTGCATGTCGCCCATCCGTGTACCGGCGGCGTCCATTTCTTGCTGAGTGATCTGACCATCGGCATCCGCGTCCAGATGCTGGAATCGGTCAACCATGCGGTCGCGAACGACACTCATGTGCAAGGTCTCGAATTCCTCGAGGGTCAGCGCACCGTTGGCGTCGGCATCAAATTCTCGCAACTTCACGCCCATGTGTGCGCGCATGTTCTGAGGATCACCGCTGGGCATCATCATGGCCATCATATCACGATCCATCATACCCATCATACCGCCGCGGCCACCCATCCTGGATGCGTGCATCTTCATTATGTTCTGCATCATGGACATCATGTCCCCACTCATCATACCAGTTTGCGCGGCACCATCGCCCATTGTCATGTTGGACATTGCGCCCGTATCAGGCTGAGTTTCGCCGCCGACATGCGACTCCGCAAACGCAGCTTGCGATATGCCAAAGGTAGTCAGCACGCAAAGTGCAAAAATGCTTCTATTTGCCATCGGTCTTTCCTTTCCAACTTACTCTCGAAACATCATTATTATGTCGGATCAGATAAAGACCGGGGGAGGGGGTGTTTTGTAATGATATGTCTCAGGGCTCTTTGTTACAAACGGTGACAAAGCAACCCCTGACAGCCTGCAGGCCGACTTGGTAGGAATGGTACGAACCGCACAAAGCGGTGAGTTCATCGAAGGAGTGGATGATCAGATGACACCTGAAGTTGGTCATTTCGCGCTGGCCTTGGCCTTGGCTCTGGCTCTTGTTCAAAGTGTATTGCCAATCCTCGGTGCCAAACGTGGAAATATTCTTTGGATGCAATCGGCCCGATGGTCCGCGTTTGGACAGGTGCTCTTCGTCACCGTTGCATTCCTTGCGCTCATGCAGGCATTCATCACCAGCGACTTTACGGTCAAGAATGTTGTTGAGAATTCGAATTCACTCAAACCGATGTTGTATAAGGTGGCGGGCACATGGGGCAGCCATGAAGGCTCGCTTTTGCTCTGGACACTCATTTTGACGGTTTTCGGGGCTGCTGTTGCTTTGTTTGGATCCAATATTCCGCAAGCACTGAAGGCGCGAACGCTGTCGGTACAGGCATGGATCAGTGTCGGCTTTCTGACCTTCATGCTGTTTACGTCCAACCCTTTTGATCGCGTCTTCCCGCCACCCAGCGACGGCCAGGACCTTAACCCGCTGCTGCAGGATGTTGGCCTCGCGATGCATCCACCGCTCCTTTATTTTGGATATGTCGGGTTTTCGATTGTTTTCTCTTTTGCCGTTGCAGCCCTTATCGAAGGACGGGTGGATGCCGCCTGGGCGCGGTGGGTGCGTCCGTGGACACTGGCCGCCTGGATGAGCCTGACCGCGGGCATCGCCTTGGGGTCTTGGTGGGCCTATTACGAGCTTGGCTGGGGCGGCTGGTGGTTCTGGGATCCTGTCGAAAACGTCAGTTTCATGCCCTGGCTGATGGGCACGGCACTGCTGCATTCCGCAATCGTGACGGAAAAAAGAGACGCCTTCAAAAGCTGGACAATTCTCCTCGCGATCCTGACCTTTTCCCTGTCCCTCTTGGGAACATTTGTCGTCAGGTCGGGGCTGCTGACCTCTGTGCATGCATTTGCGGTTGATCCCGAAAGAGGCCTCTACATTCTGGGACTGCTGGCGGTGTCAATCGGTGGCTCGCTCGCGCTATTTGCATGGCGCGCGCCGATGATGGAACCGGGTGGGCTGTTCAAACCGATCAGCCGTGAAGCGGGCCTGTTGGTAAACAATCTGATTCTGACAACGGCCACTGGCGTCGTCCTTTTTGGTACATTGTACCCTCTGTTCTACGAAGCAATGACAGGCGGCGAAAAACTGTCGGTAGGCCCGCCATTTTTCAATGCTGCGTTCATTCCGGTCATGTTGCCGCTTGTCTTTGCAATGGGGTGTGGACCCTTCTTGTCGTGGAAGCGCGCGGATTTGCCGGGCGTCCTGCAACGTCTGCGCTTTGTCGCCCTTCTTGCCGTTCTGGGGACGCTTGCGGTCTGGTATTTGGCGGAAGGTGGCCCGGTGTTGGGCTATCTGTCTCTGATGCTCGCCTTTTGGCTGTTCATGGCGACGGTGCGGGAATGGACGATGCGGATCAAGCTGTTTGAGGGCCCGGTTTCAACATCCTGGCGCCGGGCTTCAAATCTGCCCAGATCTGCGCATGGCATGACGTTGGCTCACGCAGGTCTTGCTGTTGCCATGTTCGGATTCATTGGCTCAACAGTTTGGAAATCCGAGGAAATTATGTTTGTCCAGCCCGGCGCTGACATCAGTATCGGCGGGTTTGATGTAAGGTTCAACGGAGTCGAACGGGTGCGTGGGCCCAATTACTTTGCGGATCGCGGTGAATTGACCGTTTCGAGGGATGGAAAATACTTGACCGATCTCTTCCCGGAGCGGCGGACTTACCCGGTTGCTCAAAGCACCACGACCGAGAGCGCGATACGCTCCACACTGGCAGGAGATCTCTATACGTCCATCGCGAACCCGGCCTCGGAGGACGCCAGTACACAAGGCGCATGGACTCTTCGAATTCTGTATGAACCGTTGGTCAATTTCATCTGGATCGGGTCTGCGATGCTTGTTCTAGGCGGCGGTCTTTCGCTGTCGGATCGTCGGCTGCGCGTTGGTGCACCTCGTCGCAAAGCAGCTGTGACCGCTCGGGTTCCGGCAGAGTAACGATGGGACGTATACTGGCATTCATCCCGCTCACGATCGCGGCGGTATTTGGCGGGTTCTTCCTATGGGGGCTGAACCCCGATCGGGATCCAAACAACATTCCATCTGTTTTGATCTCCCAGCCTGCGCCCCAGTTCGATCTGGCTGCCATTGAGGGGCTGGAGACGCCCGGCTTGTCCCGCGCCGATCTCGTGGATAACGCCGGACCGGTCATCGTGAATGTGTTTGCTTCGTGGTGCGTACCCTGCCGGGCGGAGCATGGCATACTGACCCAAATGGTCGAAAAAGATGGGCTGAGGCTGTTCGGTATCAACTACAAGGACAAGCCGGAAGATGCGACAAAATGGCTGGCGGAGCTTGGCAATCCCTATGAAAAGATTGGCTCAGACTTGAGTGGAAGGGCTGGCATTGAATGGGGCCTGTCGGGCGTACCCGAGACGTTCATTGTCGGACCCGATGGAACTGTGTTGTTCAGATACGTCGGGCCTGTTGTTGGTGATGAAGCCATTGCTAGGTTCAGAGAGGCGCTCGAACAGGCAGGCGCATTGCCGAGGGGGCAGAACGGATGAGGCATGTGATCATCGCGCTTTTTTTGCTTCTTCCGGTGATGGCCTTTGCGGTCGAGCCGGACGAGATGTTGCAGGATCTGGTGCTTGAAGAGCGCGCGCGGATGATTTCAAAGGAACTGCGCTGCGTCGTCTGTCAAAATCAGGATATCGACAGCTCCAATGCTGGCGTTGCGCGGGATTTGCGGATTTTGGTGCGTGAAAGGTTGGTCGCTGGCGACAGCGATGAAGAGGTCATCGCGTTTATTCATGCGCGCTATGGCGACTACGTTTTGATGCGCCCGCCTTTCAATGCCTCCACCCTGGCCCTTTGGTTGGCGCCCTTTGTTTTGGCTGTCGTTTCTCTCCTGGCGGGCTGGGCGATCATTTTGAAAAGCCGGCGCAAAGGCGTCGTTGCGGATTTTTCCGAGGTTGAGGAAGCCGAGATTGCGCGTTTCATCGACATTAACACGCCAAAGGACAATTGATGATCTGGTTGGTTTTTGCCGCACTGTCCACAATTGGACTGCTCTTTGTGGGACTACCGCTCCGACGCCGGTCAGAAATGACGTCGGTCATGGCGGATACAACCCCCGCCGTTCTCTTGGACCAATTGGATGAGGTCAAACGGGATCTTGAGCGCGGTGTCATTTCTGGCGCAGAGGCCACCGCGGCAGAACAGGAGATCAAGAGACGGATTCTCATGCAGTCGCGCAAGACTGCTCAGGCGACCAAGGAACTGACATCGGGTGGTCGCTTTGCCATTGTTCTGAGTGCTATGTTCGTTCCGGCCTTCGCATTCGGTTACTACGCGGTCATGGGATCACCGGAGATACCCGGCATTGCATTTTCCGAGCGGACAGCTGAACGTCAAGAGACGGCGAAAGTCGCAGATTTGACAAATCAGCTTTATGATCGGCTCACGACTGATCCCTCCGGAGGACCGTCAGAAGGCTGGATGCTTCTGGGACAAACCTATTCCAGAATGGGTCGGTTCGCAGATGCTGCCGAGGCCTTCGGGATTGTCGCCAAACGACCAGAAGCCACTTCGGCCGTTTTCTCCATGCTTGCAGAGGCCCTTATCTCGGCAGAGCAAGGTGTTGTGACACCGGCTGCGGTGACCGCAATCGAGCATGCGATGGAACTGGACCCGTCCAATCCCGCGGCGGTCTTCTACAAGGCAGTCGCATTGAGACAGAAGGGCGACATCGCGCAGGCACATGACTTGCTGATAAGACGACTGAACAACGCGGACAGTTTCTATCCCTGGATGGAAAGCTTTGTTGCTGAAGCAAACCGAATTGGCGCCGAGATCAGCAGAGCTCCGATCTCACTGGCTGATTTTGCACCGTTGGTCAGTGCACCCGGGCCTTCTCAGGAAGATATGGAAGACGCTCTAGACCTGACCGTGGAGGAGAGACAGGCGTTCATCATGTCGATGGTTGAACGGCTGGCTGCGCGTCTTGAAGATGAGCCGGATGACTTTGACGGGTGGATGCGGCTTGGCAACGCTTTCTCCGTCTTGGGTGATAGGGAACAGGCAATCGCCGCACTTGAACGTGCTGAAGTACTGTTATCAGTAGCTCCGCAAAACGATCCGCGGCGGCAAACTCTACAAGAGGCACTGGCCAGGATGCGCCAATAGCATCTTTCCAGACCTGTTTTCGTGCTCATGCATCGAAAAGCGCATCAATGATGGCACAGTCGGGTGCCGCATCGCCCGTGCAGCGCGCGACGGTTTCTGATAAGACGCGTTCTATCCGTGTCAGATCGGCTATTTTTGCGCGCACTTCTCCGAGATGTACTTCGGCCATGGCTTGGACTTCGGCGCAAGTCTGGATCCGATTATCAACCAAGCCCAGCAACCCGCGAACCTCTTCTAGCGAGAAACCGAGAGCTCGGGACCGCATGACGAACTTCAATCGTCGTACATGGGTATCATCGTAGCTTCGATAGCCCTTCGTACTGCGCGGCGGGTCCGGCATGATGCCGATTTTCTCATAATAGCGAATGGTTTCCGGGTTGCAGCCCGTCGCTCGTGCCAAATCACCCCGCCGAATTGAACTCACGCTTGTGTTACTCATTTCGCAAAAAAACCCCTTGAGCCTGTATCAACTACAGACCCTAGAACGGTGGAAATATCTGTTCAAGGAAGATTCGATGGAACAAAATTTGGCGGAACTTCCGCAATCTCGGTCGCAGAAAATTGGCGACGAAACCACCAAGGGATGGGGCGTGACCGGCCTCGGCGTCCTCGGTGCGCTGGCGATGACCTCGTGCTGCATTCTGCCGCTTGTTCTGGTCAGCTTTGGCGTGACGGGCGTGTTCATCGCGCAGCTCGGGGCCCTCTATGCCTACAAGTGGTACACCTTCGCGCTGAGCGCCGCGTTCTTGGGATACGGCTTCTACAAGGCTTACAAGCCTGTAGATGCCGAGTCCTGTGCCGATGGCACCTGCGCCCGCCCCATCGACCGCCAAATCATGCGGGCGACCCTCTGGGCCGCTTCCGCGATTGTCGCTGTCGCCATGATCTTTCCCTACATCACCCCCTTCATCCTGAAATTCTGAACGAGGACAATGACCATGAAGCATCTTCTGCTATCCGCCCTGACTATCGCCGCACTCTCGACTCCGACCCTCGCTGAAGAGCGCCAGGTCGAGATCGCCGTCAGCGAACTGACATGCCCGTCCTGTTCATTCATCGTCGCCAGCTCGATGCGCGGTGTTCCGTCGGTCGAGATCGCCGCATTCGAGGACGGCCCCGAATACGGGCAGGGTGTTTACAGCGTGACCTACGATGACGCCGAAACTTCCATCGAAAGCATCATCGGCGCGGTGACGGCCAATGGCTATCCGGCGCAGGTGCTGCCCGACACAGCCTCCTGAGCCGCCTGCAATGCGTGACAATCTGATGGGTGGCCTGCTGGCCTTCGGAATAGCAGCTCCGGTCGTGGTCGTCTGCTGCGGCGGCGGAACTGCCGTGCTTGCAGCGTTGTTCGGCGGCGTTGGGGCTTGGCTCTCTGGAATGAGTGGCATTGCCGTGCTGGTTTTGGCGGGTCTGACCTACCTGATCGTCCGCGCATTGCGTCGTTCGCAAATGAAACGCGCCTCCGGCCCCGACCCATCACAGAGAAAGACGGCTCCTTGACTGGCACACCTGAAAATTCCGACCGTCTGCTGAAATGGGGGCTTGGCGGTGCGCTCTTCGCCGCGCTCTGCTGCTTTACGCCGCTTCTGGTCGTCATCGTCGCTGGCGTCGGATTGTCGGCCCTAACGGGTTGGCTCGATTACGCCCTGTTCCCGCTGCTGTTTTTCAGCCTCGCCGTGGTGGCACAGGCCCTTTGGCTGCGCGCTGGCAAGCCGGGACCGGCCCCGAAACTTTGGGCCACCGGCCTCGCGGTGGCCCTGTCGATCCTGATCATTCTTCTCGAATTCAGGTTCGCAATACGGATCACAATCGGCGTTTTCGCCGCCACAGCACTCTACGCGGTTCTGCTGAACCGTGCGCAAAAGAAAGGAACGCTCTCATGATGATGGGATGTTGCACCGCCACCGGTATGTTCTTCGGTCTTCTCGGCATGCTCACACCGCTGATCGCAATCGGCGCGGTCATTTATCTGTTCGCTGCCAAATCGAACAACCCCGAGTATGGTGAGGCGCGCTGAGATGAAAGACCTGAACAAAAACGACGATGGACAGGGCGGCTATGACCTGATCGTTCTTGGGGCCGGATCGGCGGGGTTCTCCGCCGCAATTACCGGCGCGGATGCCGGAAAGCGCGTCGCTCTCGTGGGACATGGCACCATCGGCGGAACCTGCGTCAACGTGGGATGCGTGCCGTCCAAGGCGATGATCCGCGCGGCAGAGGCCGTGCACGGTGCGGGAGCTGCCAAACGGTTCCCCGGTCTATCAGGCCACGCGCAAGTCGATGACTGGCAGACGCTCGTTCAGTCCAAGGACGATCTGGTCGAGACCCTGCGCCAGAAGAAATACGCGGACCTTCTGCCGGAATATGAGGGTGTCGATTACATCGACGCCGGTCCCGCGCGGCTGATCGAAGGTGGCGTGACAGTCGGTGAGCGAACCCTGAAAGCACCGAGGACCATCATCGCCACGGGCGGGCGTCCCGTCCTGCCGACCATCGACGGCATCGAGGAAATCGGCGCGCTCGACAGCACCAGTCTTCTGGAGCTCGAAGTACTGCCGAAAAGCCTGATCTTCATCGGCGCGGGTTACATCGGCGCGGAACTGGCCCAGATGATGAGCCGCATGGGCGTGAAGGTCACGCTTGTTGCCCGTTCGCATCTGTTGCCCGGCGCGGAACCAGAGGTCTCGGAGGCATTGGCGGCGGCGTTCGAGGCCGAAGGCATCACCCTTCTGACCGGGTTAAGCTACGACACTGTGCGCCGCGACGACGCGGGCGTGACACTGCGCGTGATCCAGAACGGAAAGCCTGTCGAAGTGACGGCGGATCACCTCGTTTCGACCGCTGGCAGGCGGGCCAATACCGAAGATATGGGCCTGGACGCAATCGGCGTGGAAACCGACGCGCGTGGGTCCATCGTCGTCGGCGAGGACATGCAGACATCGGTGCCCGGCATCTATGCTGCGGGCGATGTGACCAACCGTGACCAGTTCGTCTATATGGCGGCCTATGGTGCAAAGCTCGCAGCCAAAAACGCAGTGCTTGGTGAGGACCATCGTTACGACAACGCCGCGATGCCCTGGGTTGTGTTTTCCGACCCGCAGGTCGCGGGCGTCGGTCCCAGTGAAACCCAGGCTCGGGACGCGGGCTTCGACGTCAAGACGTCCATCGTGCCGCTCGATCAAGTGCCGCGCGCGCTGGCCGCACGCGACACGCGCGGATTGATCAAGCTGGTGGCGGACAGAAAGACCGACCGGCTGCTTGGTGGCCAGATCATCGCGCCCGAGGGGTCCGATACGATCCAGACCCTCGTCATGGCGCTGAAGTTCGGCATGACAACAAAGGCGCTCGGCGAGACGATCTTCCCGTATCTGACGACCGTGGAAGGGCTGAAGTTGGCGGCGCAAACCTTCGACATGGACGTGGCGAAGCTGAGCTGCTGCGCGGGATGACAGATCGGCAAAAAAACTGGAGGCTCTGGCAACCACTACAGCGTGTTGCAAGATGCCTTAATTGAAAGCAAACCCGCTCCTTCCATCGTCGCAGGATACTTTTTGAACGCCCTTTCCAGACAGGCCCACCAGTCGGCAACCATCGGGTAGACGCACATTGTCGGCAGCGGCCCGTGTAACCGACGGAGGCTCTAACGGACAAATCCCGCCTGACGTCGAGCATCCGCCCAGGACAAGCAGACCGACGATGGTGGAACTGAGGGCCAGACGACGCTTAGCGCGAGCGTGCAATGTCCCGAGCAGGAACCTGTCCATCGCGGAATTCTGCATCCAATGTATCCTCTTGCGCCTGCTCATCTTTTGACCCGTGGCACGACTTTCCAATCAATTTGTGCATCACAACGTGTGCCCCGAGGCAGAGTGCGATCGGCGCAAAAAGCCCGACGTTGGTCCACAGACCGGCAATTGTACCCCCAGCGACAAAGAAGGCCGCGATCGGCAACAGCATGACGGCACAACAGACCACCATGCCATAGTGCATCAGTTTCGATGACCAGGTGGGTTTTTGGCTTTGAGTGTCAGACATGTAGCTCTCCAGACATTCTCGGACGTCTGTGCAACATTCCAGTGAGGTAAGGTCAAGGGTACATTTCGATACACTTGATCAGATGACGGTCTACGAATAGTTGTCCGGGTAAATCAGTCAGGTTGCCGAATTCAGCGCGTAAGACAAGACTGTCACACCGGGGATCGAGACCAGGCTGAAGAGCAGAGCTATATTCCTCGTTTTGGATTTGCTTGTATCAGACGTCTCGCCTGAACGTTTTGTCAGAACGGCCAGAAGCGCGATGAATGCGCCCGGCACAACGGCGTAGAGATACACGCCAGAGATGTTGTGAAAAATGAACGACCGCTCAAGCGTTGGTCCAACCACGCTTACTGCGGTTGCGCGATTGCCGCTGAAGGAGCCAAACAAGTCAGCCGACAGTACATAAACGAGAATGTGAATCGCGATGAAAGTGGCGCTTCGAAGGAGGCCATCCAGAACGATATACCCGATCTCCGAGCGGTCGGGATTATTCAACGTGTTATGTGCGAAGACAAACCCGATATAGTTGACAATAAATACAACCGGCAGCCCGTTTGTCATCACCTGACGCAGAAACCGCCCGAGCGCTGTGGAATTCGTCACGAGCATCGCCGCAAAATTGGGCGTGCTGACGACGTAGACAAACAGAAACGGCAGGATGCTTGCCATGCTCAGAAGGGATACGTTCCAACAAAACCTACCAAATGGCAGCGCGGGAGAATAGCTTTGTCGGAACGTATCGGGAGAAAGCACGTCAGCCGTGTGTCGCGAAAACCCGGGTCGATCCGTCCATAAGCACAAGCATCACATCATACGGATCGCCCCTGGTGCCCATACCGGGCGACCCCATAGGCATGCCCGGCGCTGTCACGCCGCGCGCCGCAGGCTTTTCCTGCAGCAACCGCGCGATGTCGGAGGCAGGCACGTGGCCCTCAACGAAGTAGCCACTCACAGAAGTCGTGTGACATCCGGCGAGCTCTGGCGCGATGCCGTATTTCTGCTTCAACACTTGAAGGGTGTCATAGTCGACGTCTTCAACTGATGCTTTGAACCCGGCAGAGATCATCTCATCAACCCACGCACCGCAGCAGCCGCAGGTCGGTGTTTTGGTTACCTGCAACATCGGGGTAGCAGTCTGTGACAATGCGGGACCTGCTGCAATCGCACTGGCGACCGTCAAGACAAATTGGCGTCTGTCCATTTCGAACTCCTTTTTCTCTTGGTTCTGATACTTGACATGCGTTCGGGAGTCGACCGGTAGACGTTGTTACATTTGGCTACAATCACGGGATGGGCGTTCCTGAGCCGGAATGTCTATAAAGACAATATGAAAGAGCAACCACGTATACTGGTCGTCGACGACCATTCAGAGATCAGAAAATCCGTAACAAGTTATCTGGAACGGAACGGACTACGTGCATCTGCGGCAGAGAATGCCGAACAGATGGACAGTAAGCTCGCAGAAGCCAATTTCGATCTCATCGTGTTGGATGTCATGATGCCGGGGGAAGACGGGTTGTCCGCGTGTCGGCGGCTGCGCAGGGAAGGACATACACCGATCCTGATGCTGACCGCATTGGGAGACGATGACGACCGCATAGCTGGCCTGGACGGCGGGGCGGACGACTACCTTGCGAAGCCCTTCAACCCCAAAGAACTGTTGGCGCGGATTAATGCAATTCTGCGACGAACGCAGCAAATCCCGCAGATCGACGACTTTGCCGGGAAGACAGTCAAATTTGCACATCTTGAGCTAGATGTCGACGGTCGCACTCTGATTGACCAAACTGGGTCCCGCACGCAACTCACGTCCGGGGAACTGAAATTGCTAACGCTGTTCCTCAAAAGGCCGAGGGCCGTCCTCGACAGAGACCACCTTCTTGAACTCAGCACAGGACGCATAGCGGGGCCTCTGGATCGAACAATAGACAATCAGGTGAGCCGATTGCGCAGGAAAATCGAGCAGGATGTATTGCGGCCCAGGGTCATCGCGACTGTGCGTAATGGTGGATACAGCCTGTCTTGCGATGTCGAGATATGCGCATGAAGATGTTACCACGGACGTTGCGCGCGCAGATTGCGCTTCTGGTCCTCGGCGTACTGTCCCTCGCACAGGCCCTAAGCCTGTGGTTCTTTGTTGATGAAAGATCGCTTGCCGTACAGGCTGCGATCGGTGCCGAAGCAGCGGCGCGCGCGGCAAACGTCGCTCAGTTGATTGAAGGGGCTCCCCCGGAACTGCACGCGCAGATCATTCGCGCTGCGACCTCACCGCTTGTGCGTTTCGATCTGGCAAATGCTCCAACGGTCCCCCATGGAGATCATGATGAAGGCGGGGCGGTTGAGGCACGGATCCGGGCATTGCTGGGAGAGAGTTACAGCCGTGATATTCGGGTTGAGGTTCATGAAATTGAAGGAGGCCTGCTGCCACTTCCAAATCTGTCTCCTGAAATGGCGGAAATGCATGCTGAAATGATGCAAGGCAGCCTTGCTGCCATTGAAATGGAGCTTTCTATTGCATTGGCAGGTGGAAGTTGGCTCAACGTCGGTACGCGATTTGAAAGGCCGCCGCTGCAATGGTCCCTCGCCTCCAACATATCATTTGCTGTGACTGCGGGCCTTCTGTTGGTTGCCAGTTTCTGGTTTCTTCTCTCCAGATTGACCGGCCCGCTCAACAACCTGGCAAACGCATCCGAACGCTTGGGGCGTGGTGCCGGAGAGGGGGACTTGCCGGTTGTGGGACCGAAGGAAGTGCAAGACCTGACCCATGCGTTCAATACTATGCAGGATCGCTTGACACGTTTTGTCAGTGACCGAACCCAGATGCTTGCGGCGCTGGCGCACGATCTCCGTTCCCCTCTGACCGCCCTTCGCGTGCGGGCAGAGATGGTAGATGATGAGGATACACGCGCATCCTTAGTGACATCGAGCGAAGAGATGCAACAAATGGTCGATGCAACTCTGGATTTCGCGAAGGGTGTGGGCCAGCATGAAGACGTCCAATCCATTGATCTTCATGATCTGATTATCGGTTTGGGGTTGGACAAGGTTCAAATGAACAGCGAAGGGCCCCTGATCGCATCTGTGAAGCCAAGTGCGATGGGGCGCGCCATGAGAAACCTGATTGAGAACGCGATCCGCTATGGGAACGAGGCCAGAGTATCTTGGGAAAGGTCGGGCGATGAGGTAGTGATCGCCATTGACGACAATGGGCCCGGCATCCCCAAAAATCAACTAGAGGCAGTCTTCGGGCCTTATGTCCGACTTGAGACGTCGCGATCACAAGAAACGGGCGGTCATGGTTTGGGGCTGTCAATTGCGCGAAGTATCGTCCTTGAGCACGGCGGTTCCATTTTGTTGAAAAATCGCGTTGGCGCGGGGCTCCGCGCAGAAATCACGCTGCCAATCATGCCGGGTGCCGGAACCTCGCGACAAGAGTCACTTTCGCCACGTATAGCGCATGCTATTACTAGCCTCAAACCACAATAATTTCCAAAGGTACGTATATGAAACGAAGACATTTTCTGACGTCTGTTGTTGCTCTTTCGGTGTGCGTAAAAACAGCATTTGCACATAGTGACGCAGAGCATGATCGCCGCATCGGACCATCTGTCGTGCCTCCTGAGCATTTGCCGCGCGAAGTTGAGTATTCCGAGGCTGGGAAGCCGGGAGAAATACATGTCGATCCGAACCAGTTCGCGTTGTTTTGGACTTTACCGAACCATCGGGCGATCAGGTACACGGTCGGAATTGGCAGGGAAGGCCTCTATGAATCCGGCGAGTTCTATGTCGCGCGCAAGCAAAAGTGGCCGCGCTGGACGCCGACACCTGCAATGATAAGCAGAGAGCCCGGCCGATATCTTCGTTTTGCCGGCGGTGTTCCTGGGGGACTAAAAAATCCACTGGGTGCAAGAGCGTTGTACCTCTTTCAACCGGGTCGAGGAGACACATACCTAAGGCTTCACGGAACCACGGACCCGAAGACGATCGGTCGACGCGTCTCGAACGGTTGCGCGAGGCTCACGAACAACCAAATTGTCGAGCTTTACGAGCAAGTCCCGCTCCAGACGCGTGTTGTGCTCAAACCTATCGCCGCTTGAGAACAGCAAAAAACGCTCGCAGAGCCTTGGTAGCGATACATATAGTTACAAAAAACCAACCGCCCAGCTATTCAGGGAAACCATGCGATTGGGTAATCTAACGCGGAAGCAGGTACCCTAATCGAGGTTAGTTCCATGATCCAAAAACAAACAGTTTTGACACGTCGCTCATTCTCTACCGGGGTAGGGGCGGCAGCATTCGCAGCGCCTTCTATTCTGGGCGCTCAAGAACAAGCTCCGGTTCGGCGCAACATGTCTTCGTTCCGAACGCATGCTTGGCAGGATCACTTTGATCGGCTCGGAAATGGCATCATCATTTCGGATACGGTCTCACGTGTTCTGCAGCATTGGACGGCAGACGGCGAAATGCGTATATATCCAACGTCCGTGCCGATGACAGACGAGCTGACGCGGCGCGGATACACCGAAATCGTCTTCAAGGATCCAGAGCCGGACTGGGCGCCAACACCGTCCATGCTTGAAAGAGACCCCACTCTGCCATCCTATGTGCCCCCCGGACCGGAAAACCCTTTGGGCATCCGGGCCATGCATTTGACATGGCAGTATTACAGAATCCACGGGACAAACGATACACGCAAGATCGGGCGGCGCTCATCAAACGGCTGCATTGGTCTGTTTAACGAACAAATCATCGAAGTGTATGACCAGACGCCAGTTGGCACTCAAGTCAAGCTAATCTGATGGCGAGATCCGGCATTTTCATCGCGGCGGTCCTGGTTGTCGGGGGGCGCCTGTGATCTGGCAGCAGTTGCAGCCGGTCGAAAGCTTCATAAACAGCGGCGTGAAAATGGCTGTTGCATATGTGCGGGAACTGCAGCGTGCAAACGGGATCAACTAATGGAGTGCTGGAAATGCGAATAAAGGTTTGGATCACATCCACGGTCATTGCGACGATCGGCGTCGCGGCTTGGGCGCATACTGGGGCAACGGGTGTTGTCCTCGAGCGCATGCAAGGCATGTCTGCGATGGGAGAATCCATCAAGACACTCACCCCGATGATGCGGGGTCAAGTTCCATACGATGCCGATCTGGTACGTCGTGAGGCAGACGCAATGGTCGGGCATTCGGGTGAACAGATGGCACGGCTGTTTCCCGAGGGGTCGGGTGGGGGCGTGTCCAAAGCGTTGCCGTCAGTGTGGGAAGACAGCGAACAGTTCGCGGCCCTCGCGGAAGACCTGAAAACAGCCGCAGAAGGATTGAAGTTGAGCGCAGGCAATGGGCTGGCCACAGCACAAAGCAACGACAGTGGATCAATGATGGGCGGTACAACCGGCGGGATGATGGGCGGTGGCGCTTCCTCCATGATGGGTGGAGGTATGATGGAATCGAACCAGGTCATGACGGGCGAGATGTTTGCCAACATGCCCGCAGACGCGGCGTTCACAATGGTTGCTCAGACATGTTCGGCCTGTCATCAGAAATTCCGCAAAGAAGACGAGTAAGCAAGTGCGTTGGGGGCGTTGGATTATTGGCGCGGTGGGCGTCGGCGGGATCGGCGTTGTCGCGGCAACGATAGCCTGGCCGATCGGAGCAGCCGTTACAGAGATAAGTCTGGCCGGGGATATTGACCGGGGATCGTATTTGGCACGGGCCAGCGGTTGTATCGCGTGCCACACCAACTTTGAATCCGGAGGTGCCCCGCTGGCCGGGGGTGCTCCTCTCAAGACAGACTTTGGCACCTTTTACCCGCCAAATCTTACAACCGACGCGGAACATGGAATGGGAAACTGGACCGTGGCAGACTTCGCAAAAGCAGTGAGGCAGGGTATCTCTCCTGACGGCGATCCATATTATCCGACCTTTACGTATCCGTTTTATGCAAATTTCACGGATCAGGATATTGCTGACCTGTGGGCCGCATTCCAGACCGTGCCAGCCGTGAACGTGCCAGCGCCAGCCCACGACGTCCCTTTTCCGTTCGATCAACGATGGGGGATGAAGCTTTGGAGAGCGGCGTTTTTGACGGAACCCTTTACGGCACCCGAAGCCGACAAAAGCGACGTCTGGAACCGAGGCAAGCTGCTGGTTAACGGTGCCGCACATTGCTCTGCCTGTCATACGACGCGGAACGTTGTAGGTGCACGCATTGTGGCTGAACGGTTTTCGGGCAACGATGCCCTGCCTGGAGGCGGCAAGGCCCCATCGATCCGTTCCGGCGATCTTTTGTCAGAAGGTTGGACAGTAGACGATCTGGCTTATGCATTGCGATCTGGCATCACGCCTTCGGGTGATGTTTTTGGCGGATCAATGGCCGAAGTTGTACGCTATGGAACGAGCTTCCTAAGCGATGCAGACCTGACCGCGATGGCCATCTACCTTATGGACAACGATATATAGTACTGGAAATCAACTGATGATCACGCTCAATCGCCGACAATTTCTCGCTACGTCCAGCGCATTTGCCGGGATATCGGCGTCTGCTGGTTTCGCGAATACGCCGCCAACCAACCTGATTGCACAAGAGAGCGACGTGCAGTTGCTGCCTGGTGACTATGGCAAAACTTCGCTTTGGTGCTTTGACGGGAGTTCACCGGGCCCGGAAATCCGTGTCGCCCAAGGTGGTCGGGTGCAGCGCAGATTAGTCAACCGGTTTTCCCAAGGAACTTCAACGCACTGGCACGGAATCCGGATCGACAACGCCATGGATGGCGTTTCGGGCCTGACGCAGGATGCCGTCCAGCCAGGGGATGCCTTCGACTATGACTTTATTGTCCCGGACGCTGGCACCTACTGGTATCACGCGCATAACCGTTCGTTGGAACAGGTGGCCAGGGGACTCTATGGCGCCCTGATCGTTGAAGAAGCGGAGGCCCTCGATATCGATCGGGAGGAGATTTTGATACTTGATGATTGGCGCATCAATCCCGAAACCGCCCAGATCCAGAATGACTTTGGTGCGCCTCGTGATCTCAGCCACGCGGGAAGGCTCGGAAACCTGATTACGACCAACGGGACTTTTAATCTCGCTTTGTCTGCGCGCAGGAATGAACGCCTGCGTCTGCGGCTCGTCAATGCCTCCAACGCGCGCAATTTCCAGTTGAGCCTCGATGGCCTCGACGGGTGGATGGTCGCCCTTGATGGGATGCCGTTGACTGCACCAATTAAAGTAACTGACACCATGACCCTTGCACCGGCCCAACGTATTGACCTAATCGTCGATGTAACGGCGAACGTCGGAGAAACGGCCCATATCGTTCAGGTTGGTCGCGAAGAGACTTTTAGCCAGGTCGCTTTCGAGGTCGAGGAAGGTGGCACCGTAAACCGCAGGGATGCGCCCGCGGCCCTGCCTCCGAATGACCACGCAATGGTTGATCTGCAGGACGCCACAACGCTCAGTCTGAGTATGGAAGGGGGCGCGATGGGCCGTTTGAGTTCCGCTTCTCTTGGTGGGGAAATCAAGCCGATGGGCGAGCTTGTTCAAGCCGGGTATTTCTGGTCGTTCAACGGGAAGGTTGACGGTATCGACGGCGAACCTTTCGCGCGATTGGACCGAGGGCAGAATGTGCGTTTGAAGATGGTGAACGATACGGTTTTCCCACATGCCATGCACCTGCATGGTATGCACTTTCATGAAGTGGCAGAGGATGGCACGCTCGGACCACTACGTGATACCACGCTCCTTGAACGCGGAGAGACGCGTGAAGTCGCGTTCGTGGCGGACAATCCTGGCCAGTGGCTGCTGCATTGCCATATGTTGTCACATGCGGCCTCGGGCATGATGACCAAGATCGTTGTTGGATGATGACCCGATCTGCATATCTCGGGCTTGGACTTGCGGGTGTCGCGGCGGTTGCGGCCTTCCTTTGGACTGAAATCGGCGACGCGCCCCTTTCGTCAAACTCCGCGAGCGCCGGCCCGGTCGACATAGCCGCAGGTGAGATCCTTTACGCGGAAAACTGCGCCGCGTGCCATGGTGCAAACCTAGAGGGCGAGGAAGACTGGCGCACGCCGCGCGAAGATGGAAGCCTGCCAGCTCCTCCGCACGACGCGACCGGACATACATGGCATCATCCTGACAGCATGCTTTTTACCTACACCAAGCAAGGGGGCCAGGCGACGCTCGCCGCGCAAGGCATTGAATTCAACAGCGGCATGCCGGGTTTCGGCGAACAACTGAGCGACGAGGACATCTGGAACATCCTCGCATACATCAAATCAATCTGGCCGGAGCGTGAACGCGCCGCGCAGGCCGATCGAACGGCACAGGACATAGCGTCAAAAGGAGACGGGTAATGAAGAGATTTTTAGCCACCGCTGCACTTGTGATGCTTCCCATAGCTGCGATGGCAGACGGCCTTGACGAAAACCGGATCAAGGAACTTGTGCTGGAAGCCATCCGCGAAAATCCGGGCATTGTATTCGAGGCCGCCCAATTGTTCGAAGAGCAGCAACAAGCTTTGCAGGCGCAAGCCGCAGCGGAGGTTCTCGATACTGAAAAAGCCACGCTTGAAAATGATCCAAACGCACCTGTTCTGGGCAATCCGGAGGGCGATGTCACGGTTGTGGAATTCTTCGATTACAACTGCCCATATTGCCGTAGGGTCAAACCTGAAATGGAGGCACTGCTTGCCGCCGATCCCAACGTCAGGGTCGTGTATCGAGAGTGGCCGATTTTGGGGGAGGGTTCGGTGTTTGCCGCCCGCGCGGCATTGGCTTCGCGCAATCAGGGCAAGTATGAAGAATTCCACTGGGCGATGATGCAGTTAAAGCAACGCGCTGAGGAAGCCACGATTATTCGCGTTGCGGAAGACATCGGCCTCGATGTTGCACAGCTGCGTCGCGACATGACCGCACCGGAAATTGAAGAGCACATTCAAACTTCCATGCGGCTTGCGCAGTCGCTGGGGTTCAGTGGCACACCTTCATTCGTGATCGGCGACAGTCTTGCGCCGGGTCTGATTCAGGCGGACCAGATGATTGAACTTGTCGATCAGGCCCGGGCCGCCGAATAAGGACAAGCCTACGCGGCTGAAGCGTCGTAGCCTGCGTCAACGATGGGTTGCCGCACGGCGGCTTGTTCCAATGTGCTTTGGACAGTGACGAGGCAAAGGTCCAGATCGGTCGCAATGACGCCCGATGGGTCTTTCGCCTTGATACCGCTTTCGATGGCGGATGTGCAGTGTTCACAGGTCATTTTCGGGACGGAAAAAATCATGAGGGTCTCCATTTGCAACGCGACCTGACTGTTGCTGATTCCACTGGCGGGAAGGTCAAGACACTTTTGACCGCAAAAAAATTCAGTTCCCCTCTTGAGCTTCCCGCAACTGGAAGCCTTAGATTGAAAGCGACTTGGTAGAGGATGCTTTGATGACAGGTTCCAGTTCCATACAGCTTTCAATCACCGGCATGAGCTGTGCGTCATGTGTCGGACGGGTCGAAAATGCCCTGAATGATGTGCCTGGTGTTTCGGGCGCAAGCGTGAACCTTGCCAATGAGACGGCGCGGTTCCAAAGTGATTTTCCTGCCGCCACAGGTGCCGCAATCGAGGCCCTGTCAGCTGCTGGCTATCCGGCCAGAACGGCCCGGGTCACGTTGAATGTGGGGGCGATGTCCTGCGCATCCTGTGTGGGTCAGGTTGAACAGGCCCTAAAGGCCGCGCCGGGTATTTTAGACGTGGCGGTCAATCTCGCTGCCGAAACGGCGGCTGTCAGCTATCTGCCAGATGTCATCGCACCTAAAGAAATCGCCGAGTCTAGCACGGCTGCAGGATACCCTGCCGAAGTTGCAGATACAGATGCGCAGGTCAGCCGATCAGAACGCAAGGCCGACGAGGCAAAGGCCCTGGCGCGCCGCGTCGTGTTTGCCGCTATTCTGACCGTTCCGGTGTTCATTCTGGAAATGGGCAAACACACGATCCCGGGCTTTGAGGAGTTGATTGAGCGTACAATCGGCATCCAGACTTCTTGGTTGATCCAGTTCGCGCTTGCGACGGTGGTTCTGTTTGGACCGGGTTGGGGCTTTTTTGCAAAAGGCATTCCGGCGCTGCTCAGACGTGTTCCGGATATGAACAGCCTTGTCGCACTCGGCACAGGTGCGGCATGGAGCTATTCAGTCGTGGCGACGTTTTTGCCCGACCTGCTGCCCGACGGCGTTCGAGCCGTTTATTTCGAAGCGGCTGCGGTCATTGTCGTGCTTATCCTGCTGGGGCGCTTTCTGGAAGCCCGCGCAAAGGGTAAGACCGGTGCCGCCATACAGGCGCTTTTGGGCTTGCAGGCAAGGACGGCGCGGGTTCTGCGCAACGGAAAGGCCAGCGAGGTCGAGATCGAGGCACTGCGGATCGGGGATCTGGTCCTAGTGCGTCCCGGTGAAAGGGTGCCCGTCGATGGCGACGTGACAGACGGGTCAAGCAATGTCGATGAAAGCATGATCACTGGCGAACCCCTTGCCGTTCCGAAAACGGCGGGCAATCCAGTGACCGGCGGCACCGTGAACGGCACCGGTAGCCTGACCATCGCGGCCACTCGGGTCGGGGCCGATACCACGCTCGCCCAGATCATTCGTATGGTGGAAGAAGCGCAGGGCGCGAAGCTGCCGATCCAGGGGTTTGTCGATCGTGTCACCATGTGGTTCGTACCGGCCGTTCTGGTTCTGGCGCTCGTGACCGTGGCTGTCTGGCTTCTGGTTGGTCCTGATCCGGCCCTGACCTTTGCCCTGGTCGCAGGCGTGTCTGTTTTGATCATTGCGTGCCCTTGTGCCATGGGATTGGCCACGCCTACCTCAATCATGGTGGGCACGGGCCGCGCGGCCGAAATGGGGGTTTTCTTCCGCAAAGGGGATGCGCTGCAACATCTGGATGAAGTTGATATTGTTGCGCTCGACAAGACGGGAACCGTCACACACGGTCAGCCAAGCCTGACCGATCTCATTACGACTGATGGCTTTGATCGTGCAGAGACACTCGCCCTCATCGCATCTGTCGAAGCGCAATCCGAGCATCCCGTGGCCGAAGCCATTGTGCAGTCTGCGGAAAACGAAGGCGTGTCCTGGCCGGATGCTACGGAGTTCCGTTCCGTGACGGGCTACGGCGTCGAAGCTCTGGTCCAGGGCCGCAAAGTACTTGTTGGCGCCGATCGCTTCATGGCGCAACGGGGCATCGACATTGGCCCGTTGGAAGATCGGGAACGGGCATTGGCTGACAAGGGACGTACCGCGCTCTTTGCCGCCGTTGATGGATCCCTTGCGGCAGTGATTGCTGTTTCTGACCCGGTGAAATCGTCCAGCGCCGATGTCATCCGTGCCCTGCATGATCGCGGGATCAAAGTCGCCATGATCACTGGCGACAAGAAGGCCACAGCAGACGCGATTGCCCGCGAGGTCGGGATCGACCACGTTGTGGCCGGGGTGCTGCCAGATGGAAAAGTTGCAGCGCTCCAGGAACTGAAGCAGGGCAATCGCAAGATCGCCTTTGTCGGCGATGGCATCAACGACGCACCAGCGCTGGCCCATGCCGATGTCGGCATCGCCATCGGAACCGGCACGGATGTGGCCATTGAAAGTGCCGACGTGGTGTTGATGTCCGGGGATTTGCGCGGCGTGGTGAACGCCATTGAAGTGGCTCGCACGACCATGCGCAACATCCGGCAGAACCTCATATGGGCCTTTGGATACAATGTGGCGTTGATTCCGGTCGCAGCGGGCGCACTCTATCCCGCCTTTGGGCTGCTGTTGTCACCCATCTTTGCCGCCGGGGCCATGGCGCTGTCTTCGGTATCGGTTCTGAGCAATGCGCTTCGTCTGCGCCGTATCAAACCGACGATGGCAGAAGGTGACGCGCCCCAGCAACCCGCAACGAAACTCACAACGCAGCCAGCAGAATAGGAGAACAAGGTGAATATCGGGGAAGTATCAGAACGCGCGGGCTTGCCACCAAAGACAATCCGCTACTACGAGGATATTGGTCTTGTTCGACCTCTGCGCAGCGATAACGGGTACCGCGCCTTTCGGGAGAGCGACATTCACAAGCTGGCGTTCCTGGGCCGTGCCCGAACACTGGGTTTTTCGATTGAAGACTGCCGCACGCTTCTCGACCTCTACGAAGATGAATCCCGCGAAAGCGCGCAAGTAAAATCGGTCGCGAAAGAGCATCTTACGGCCATTGACAGAAAAATCGCGCAACTCAAGTCAATGCGACAGACGCTATCGCACCTCGTTGACGCGTGCCAAGGCGATTATCGGCCAGATTGTCCAATACTGGAGGACCTCGCCAAAGGATCCTGACCTTATTTGTCTGTGGCGAGCGCGGCGGCGTCCAATGCGTTTAGAACAGCGTCAGATGTCAGGACTTCGGACAATATGATCCCGTCTGGTGCATTCGGCCCATAGACGATGTTGAAGGGTATCCCAAACCTGTTGTGAGCCTCCAGATATCGCGAAATATCGGGATTGGGCCGCGTCCAGTCGGCCTGCATTGCGACGACTTTTTCGTCTCGCAATCGGTCAACGACCGGCACTCGGTCCAGCACCAGCGTCTTGTTTGCCTTGCAGGTCAGGCACCAATCTGCGGTGACGTCGACAAAGACCGTCTGGCCCTGAGAGATCAGTCTTGGGATTTCGGAGCGGTCGAATGTGACCCAATCCTGACCAATCTCTTTTATCGTTGGCGGGGGGGTCAAGGTACCCGGAAGTGCAAGGCTGAGGACGGCAACGGCAGCCAGCGCGGCAGTTCGCGTATATCTCCCCGGCAGCTGGATAGTGGCAAAGAGAACGAAGAGCACTGCAAGTACCAGAACCGAGACGGCAACCCGGACACCCGACACGCCCATCAGGACCCAGAGCAGCCAGATCGCGGTGCCAGCCAAAAGACCGGCAAGCACCCACTTAACGACAAGCATCCATCGGCCGGGCTTGGGCAACAGTCGGACCATGCCGGGCTTCCAGGCAAACAGCAGATAGGGCAGGGACAGCCCAAGGCCCAAAGCCGTGAACACGATGATGACATCAATTGGGCGACCGGACAGGGCAAAGGCCACCGCCGTCCCAAGGAAGGGGGCTGAACAGGGCGTTGCCAGTACCGCAGCAAAGGCACCCGTCGCGAAATCCCCGATGTAACCGTCCCGAACGCTTGATCTGGCCAGCCGCGACTGTAACCCGGAAGGCAGCGAAATCTCGAATATCCCGAACAGATTGGCGGCAAAGACAGTCAGGACCAGAAACATGATTGTCAGGAAAACAGGGTTTTGGAATTGCAGACCCCATCCCACCGTGATCCCGACGGACTGCAAGACCAAAATTCCAGCGGACAGCACCCACATGAACACCAGCACGCCAAGCGCCGACATCAGGAATCCGTTCCGAACCTCGTGTGATGGTTTGTCTCCATGATTGAGAACCGATGTCAGTTTGATGGACAGGACGGGCAGAACGCAGGGCATGACATTCAGGATCAAACCACCGAGGAAAGCAAAGGCGGCGATCGCCAGTATCTGCGCCAGATCAGGCAGGTTCGCCACAAGCTCGAAAGGCGCATCCGGGACGGTATTTGACCACTCAGGCATGGCCGTCACGGCGCGTGACCCGTCTGTCACCGTAACTTGCAACAGTGGCAATTGTTCTTCACTGGCCAAGAGGGGCAATTTCGCCCAAAGTTCCGTTCCCGCGCTATTCGTTCGGATGTCCGGCTTTCCGAAGGTAAATGTCGGTCCCATTTCCGGGAATACGTCCGGGTTCACAAAGGCGTTTGCACTGCGCGCTGTGACGTAGAGCGCGCCATCGGCGATTACAGCCGTCTCGACCTCGATGTCAGCCGCATCGGGACCAAGCGGCACCCGTTCGGCAAACTCGGAGATAAGCGCAGCGGAGGCCGCATCAATTCCAGCGCCAGCCGGGATCGTCAGAGCGAGGTTGAAATCATGGGGCACGCACACGGTCGAGCAGGTTAACAGCGTGACTCCCGCCTGAAGCTCGACCGCCTGTCCGGCTGTTTCAAGAACCGCCTGGATGGGAAGGACAACACGTTTGTTGTACCCGAAATTCTCGATCCCGAATGCTGTGAAACGCTCAGGCGCAGGCCAGAGTATCTGTGCCGTCGCCAGGTTTGTCGATCCATCCCACGAGATTTCAGGCGGCAGACCGACCTCGCCGGGTGAGCGCCAATAGGCTTTCCAGCCCTCGGCCAGCTTGATGTCGAGGCCGAGTGACAAAGTTCCGGAATTCGTCGCAACGCCATTTTCGACAGAGATAAGCCGCGCTGAAATCGCCGTGTTCTCGTAAGTATCAGTTGACGCTGCGACGCTCATGGATGCCCAGAGACACGCCATCAACGCCAAAACAAGACACCACGGGGCTCGCAACATCATTTGGGGCGCTTTCGTCGTTGTTGCTCAAAAGCAGGCGCAGATCCCTGGGCCAACCTATTGGCGGCGGAATTTTTGCGACAGTTCCTAAGGCCCCGAAGGAGACGGGCATGGCAAATCCAATTAGGCTCTACACTGAAACACATACCACGCCCCAACCTTCTTCGCGTTCCAGTTCGACGATCTGTCCGATCATTTTGTCGCTGATCTGGCCTTGAACGACGGTACGACCAATCACAAGCGCAGGTGTGCCTACAAAGGCAAAGACCCGGGCAAGAGCCGCACTATTTTCCAGTTCTTGGGCAATCTCGGCGCTTTCCATGTCGGCAACCAATTGGGTGCCATCAACACCAAGATCATCCGAAAGTCGACGGAGATACTCGGGCGTTGCTTGAAATGGGCTCTTCATCAACCTCTCATGGAACGCGACGTAGGCCCCTTGTCGTTTTGCCGCTAACGCGGCTTTGGCGGCCAGGTTCGAGCTATCTCCGAGCAACGGAAGCTCATGCCATGCGACCACAACCTCGTCATCCATCTCTTGTGACATATCCGCCAGACGTTTGGTTTGCACTCGGCAGAAAGGACAGTAATAATCTGAGAACGAGGCCATCGGAATCTTCGATGCAGTCGTTTCAAGACCCCCATAGAGCGCACCACAAATATCTTCGGAAACCCTCTTCAGGGCCGCGGCTTTCCGTGCTGTCGCCTCAGCACTGTCAACGTTGCCCAAACCTACGAATGGGTCAAATCCGCCTGAAGTCTCTCCCGCCACATATTTTCGAAAACCAATCGGAGTGTCGAGCGGAACGAGTTCGAGCCTTTCGGGCAGCAAAGAGGGCACCGTACGGAGGGCAGTGTAACCCGCTAAGATCGCACCGATCGTCAATAGCGTTGATCGCTTCTTGGTGTCCATCCTCAGCCGTAAATTGGGGTCGCATTGGCGGTCAATCATACCGTCTCAACTTGCGACGCGTCAACTTTACAAACCGATACAATATTATTCGTGAAAACATAGCATTGCGGAGATAGTCAAGCGATCGGAGGTTGAGTGCAAATGCATCTTCAGCCTCTGGCGATATTGCTGTCATGAACGGATTAAAGCTTGAGCTATTCGGGAAAACAAATTGGTCTTCTCGCGGCTGCTGGGTCGGCGGCTTTGCTCTTTGCAGCTTTCGTGTTTCAGGCTTTGGGCTATGCACCCTGCGCGATGTGCATTTGGCAGCGGTATCCGCATGTAGTTGCAATCGGCATGGGTCTGCTTTTGACGATGGGGCTACCGATAATTCCACTCTTGCTCATCGGCGCAGCTTCTGCGGCAACGACTGCGGCACTCGGCGTCTTCCACACGGGTGTCGAACGGGATTGGTGGGAAGGGCCTACGTCCTGTACGGGATCCGGGCTCGACATGAGCTCAATGTCGGCCGAGGACCTTTTGTCTACCGATGGGGCATCTAACTTAGTCATGTGCGATCAGGTGGCATGGGAATTTCTAACTTTGTCGATGGCCAGTTGGAACGCATTGTTAAGTCTGGTGCTTGCGGGGCTATGGGTGTTCGCATTCGCGATGCGTCAAAGTAACAGCGCCGGGCCAAGTCTCACTTCACCATGACCCCTGAGGCTCAGTCGCCAAAAACACCATTCAAGTATCCCAATTTTACATAATAAACCCTCTGCGCCGTTTGTTCAATTATTAACATAAACTTCATTATGCGTAGTTATACTTAGTATTGCGATAGTATATTATCGTATGTATGCTGAACTCCTCTCCCGGAGGTTTCGCAGCATGCACCATCTAATCAAGAAGCTTCTCCCCTCGGTCGCTGTCGCTTTGACTGTGACAGGTTTTACGCTGCCGGCACCCGCCCGCGCGCAGACATACCCGATTGACTGCGCGATCCTCTTGTGCCTGTCTGGCGGCTGGCCTGCATCCGTCCCGTGCGCCCGGGCTCGCGCCGAATTCATCAGGCGGATCACGCCCTGGCCAGTGGAACCGCCGCTGCAAATCTGGCGCTGTCCCATGGGCGCCTCCTATGAGAACGATCGGCCATCAAACAACGCTGGCCGCATCTTTGAAGCCTTGTACCAGGCGGACAACCGTCGACCGCTCCAATCCTTGCCAGTCGACGATCTCGTGCCCACCGACGAGGCACTCCGGCGCGTTCAGGACCGCGCAGACATCGATATCAGCGGACCTGAGTTCAATTTCGTGCGTTCCATCCGCGTCTTCGATGTACGGTATGCACGACAGCACGAGTCCGGGCGCGATGGTGACTGCAACCGAAGCGCGACCGTGGTTCTCGGCACCTATGGGACCCAAGGCGATTTCTCATGGCAGCGATCTTCCATAACTGCCCTGCCCGAGGCGCATGTGGGACTTGAACGTTGGGGCCAGAATTGCCCGGGTATCTATCACCGATCTGTCTTCGTCGATTGGCGTGACTATGAGGGCAACTACGGCTTCGAACAGGTGAACTACTAGCGCTGACAAAGACAGCGGCACTATCAAACTGCGGAAATTTGAGCGTGCTAAGTTACTCAAATACCAGCCGTTCGCTGCTGTCTGTGGTAAGGTCCGGAGGGCGGACTTTCCCGACATTGATGCTTGGGCATGTTGCTGACGCAGCATCGCTTCGCGGGTGCGGTACGCACGTCGCTGCGTTGCAGCCAAAGTCGCAAAATCGGTCATTTAAAGCCCCGCCGAGCCACAAATTTCAAACCGTGCTTTCGCCGCAGACGGTTCCAACGCTTCAGTCGCGGGACGAGGCAGTTTCTGAGTCTGTCTACCTTTCGGATCACGCATCACCCCCTCGCTTCAGCCCGCGCAAGTGGACCCGGCTCTTCGCGAATGGGGAGGTGGATCAAAGCGGCCAACAGGCCCAGCACCACAGCAGCCCACCACATCAGCGTGTAGTCTTGTGCAACGTCATAGATGCGACCACCAAGCCAAGCACCGATGAAACTGCCAGTTTGGTGACTGAAGAAAACAAGACCCGCCAAGGTTGAGAAGAACTTCAATCCTTGGGTCTGCGCCACCAGTCCCATCGTCAACGGCACGGTTGAAAGCCAAAGCAGGCCCATTACGGCCGAGAACACCAGAACACTGACCTCTGTGACCGGCACAAGAACAAACAGCGAGATCACCACGGCGCGCGCAAAGTAGATGCCGCTAAGAACGGCTTTCTTTGACAAATGCTGGCCCGACCATCCCGCGAAGAACGACCCGGCGATGTTAAACAGGCCGATCAATGCCAGCGACCAGGCCCCAATAGATGCGGCAAGGCCAAGATCCATGACATAGGCGGGCAAATGGGTTTGGATGAACGCCACGTGAAACCCGCAAACGAAAAAGCCGAAGAACAGGCAAAGATAACTCCGGTCGGTGAAGGCAACCGACAAGGCGTGGCCGAAATCGCTCGCGCTTGACCCAGATGCGGTTGGCTTTGCCACGCGCGCGATGAAGATCAGGAAAGGCAGGATGAGTGCAAAACTGCATCCGATCACGATCAGAGCGGTTTGCCATCCGATTGTGCCAATCATCGTTGTTGCCGTGGGTGCCGCGACAAACATCCCAAGCGAGGCCGCTGCGGTCCCCAGACCCAAGATGAAACTTCTACGTTCCGCACTGACAATCTTGCCCAGGGCGCCGATCACGATTGGAAACGAGGCCGCGCCGGTGCCAGCGCCGACCAGAATGCCTGTCAGAACAAATAATGTCGGGTCGGTCGTCATGCCACGCAGGGCAAAGCCAATCCCTGCGCATATCGCGCCAAAGGCAAGAACCCGTGCCGTTCCAAACCTGTCTGCAACTGCCCCGGCAATGGGCTGAGCAAACCCCCAAGTGAGAAGTTGGATTGCAACGGAAAGAGAAAATACTTCGCGGCCCCAGCCAAGGTCCTGCGACATGGGCGTCAGAAAAACACCAAAGGTGGCGGCAAATCCAAAACCCAGAAAGGCCACCATGCAGCCCGCAAAAATGGCCGCACGAAGGCCTGGTGTCTGCACGTCATCTGTCGTCATATCCGCCCCTGTCTATGGTGGAAACGCTGTTGCAGCACTTGTTCACTTTCCCTCAAACCGGGGTGTTTCCTTGGCCAGAAAGGCCGCGATCCCGGCGGGGCCATCGCGCGTGCGCATCATGTCGGAGATAGACCGTGTTTCCCGATCCAACTGGGTTTCCAACCCATCTGAAAAGGCCGTGTCCAGTAGCCGTTTCACACCGCCAAACGCTTGCGTCGGCCCGGATGCGACGTTTCGCGCGAGCGCACGCGCCTCATCCACTACGGTCTCGGGTGGCACCACCTTGTTGACCAAACCCCAATCCCGCGCCTCTGTCGCCGTCAGGACCCGATTGGTCAGCATCAGTTCTTTTGCCCGCAGCAACCCGACGTGTTTCGCAAGGTAGTAGGTCGACGATCCGTCCGGTGTCAGACCCGAGGACGTATAGGCCGAGACAAACTTGGCCTTTTCAGACGCGATCACGTAGTCGCCAGACAAAACCATCGAGAACCCACCGCCACCAGCGGTGCCGTTCACGGCCATAATGACGGGCGCGTCAATCCAGGCAAGTCGGATCAACCCTGCGTGCAGCAGCGTGGCCATGCGAGTCAGGTGCGCGGGTTTGTCTGGGGCGGCGTCCATTTCGGCAAGATCCCCACCGCCGCAGAACATCTTACCGCTGGCAGTCACGATCACGGCGCGCACGTCTGGCGCACCGCAACGCACACCGACGTCAAACAACTCTTCGGCCATACGCGCGTTCAATGCGTTGGCAGGGCTATCCTCTCGATCCAAGGTAATTGTCGCGATACTTTCGGCAATTTCAAAGCGGAGTGTTTTATAGTCCATAGTTTCTGCCTCAGATAGATGTCACGGCGCACGCCTTGCGGCCTGTCGTTCCAATTCAAAAGTGTGCGAAAGCTGAGCTTCGGCGTCGTGGGCCTCTATGCGCTCGCCGCAATCTGGGCAGGTCATGTGGGGCCTGACAACCTTGCCGCAAGCCTTGTGCGTGATCTGCACAGGGGTGTCATCCGTGCCCAACCAGCGATCGCCCCATTGCTTTAACGCGATGATCACCGCCCACAGGTCGCGCCCCTTTTCCGTCAGGCGGTATTCGTGCCGTGGCGGGCGTTCTGAATATGGCGCGCGGCGGATCACCCCTTCCGCTTCCAGCTTCTTTAGACGTTGCGCCAAAAGGTGAGACGACATGCCTGTGAGGCGCAGGAAATCGTCAAAGCGTCGGGTCCCAAGGAACATTTCCCGCACAATCAGAAGCGTCCATTCATCGCCGACTTGTGCAACGGCGCGCGCGATGGTGCAGGTGTGCGACGGAAGGTCAGAGCGGCTCATCAACAGTCACTTCTTTTTTTAAATTGACTAACTTCTAAAGTTGAAGTCTCCTGCTTGTCAACAAGTCCCGTCGCATATTCGAGAGGCCTCAAATGAAAGTCTACTTTGCCCCCCAGTCACGCGCCGTGCGCACGGTTTGGCTGCTCGAAGAAATGGGTCAGCCTTATGAGCTGGTGAAATTCACATTGGGCCAGAAAGAAATGCGCGGTCCGGACTACACGGCGATCAATCCTAATGGCCGGGTGCCCACACTGGTTGATGGCGATATCACGATCAGCGAAAGCACCGCAATTGCACAGTATCTGGCGGCCAAATATGCACCCAACTTGGCTGCTGCACCTGACGCCCAGAACTTTGCCGAATACCTGCAATGGCTGCACTATGCCGAGGGCATGATCATGCCACCGATCAACAACTATGTGGTCGAAACCATCCTGCTTCCCCCCGAACGGCGCAATGATGAGATCGCCGCGCGCGCGCTCAAGCTTTTGAACCGCACGCTCGCGGCGGTCGAGCATCATATGGAAGGGCGTGACTTTCTCGCCGGGGATTTCACGATTGCGGATACCATCACCGGACACGCAGTCGTCATGTCGCGTCGCCTTGGTGCGGCGTTCGAAAACCTGCCGAACCTCTTAGCCTACGCGGATCGACTAGAGGCCCGCTCCGCCTTCCAGACGGCAGAAGCAGCATAGAGTAACGATATGACCGCAAAGCCCATCTGTCTGATCATCGGTGCCGGAGACTACATCGGTGCTGCCATTGCCAGGCGTTTTGCCAAAGGTGGGTTTCATGTTGTGATGGGTCGCCGACGGGGGGAAATGTTTGCCCCCCTGGTCGCCGAAATTGAGGCCGCGGGCGGCAGCGCCCAAGGGTTCAGCTGGGATGCCCGCAAGGAAGAAACCACGACCGAGATGTTCGCGCATGTCGAGGCTGAGATCGGGCCGATAGAGATCTGCATTTTCAATGTCGGCGGCAATGTGCGGTTTCCCATTCTAGACACAACCGAACGTGTCTTTCGCAAAGTTTGGGAAATGTGTGCCTACGCTGCGTTTCTTTCGGGGCGTGAAGCTGCAAAATACATGGTGGAACGGCAGAAAGGCTCGATCTTTTTCACCGGGGCAACGGCCTCCGTGCGCGGCAGTGCGGGATATGCCGCGTTCGCCTCAGGCAAATTCGCGCTGCGGGGACTTGCCCAATCCATGGCGCGCGAGTTGGGCCCCAAAAACATCCATGTCGCGCACTTGGTCATTGATGCGGGCGTCGACACCGCATTTGTGCGCGACCGGGTCCGACAATCGGGCAAAGATCCCGATACCCTGCCCCCGGACACGCTAATGAACCCAGACAGCATTGCCGAAGCCTATTGGACCCTGCACCACCAAACGCGCGACGGCTGGACCCACGAGATGGATATCCGCCCCTTCGCCGAAACATGGTGACAGCCGACAGCCTGCACGGTTCCAGACAGGCCGGTCCTCCAACAGACAAGCAGAAAGAGACGCCATGCTCGACCAATTGCTGAACGGCGTGCTGCCGGTGTTTGGGATTGGCGCGCTTGGCTACGTGTTTGGCCTACGCGGCACTTTCGATTTCAACATGGCGATGGCCCTGAACAAATTTGTGATGTTTGTCGCAATGCCCGCACTGGGGTTTCAATTGCTGGCCAATGCCCCATTGGCAGAGTTCGACTTTGCCATGCTGGGTGGGTATTTCGTCACCGAAATGGTGATGTATGCGGTCGGATTTCTGATCGCTCGGCTGGTCTTCAAGACCGATGTTATGGAGGCCGCCCTTCTAGGTCTGGCCATCGCCCTGACCAACCACATCCTCTTCGTTCTACCGATTGCGGTCACCCTATTCGGAGAGACCGCCGCAACGCCGATTGTCGCGATCATTTCCATGGACGGAATCCTGATTTTCAGCTGTTCTTTGATCCTGATGGACGTTCTGTCCACCAAGGGGGCCTCTCTTGGGCACACGTTGGGAAAGATCGCGCGAAATCCACCGCTGGTTGCCATGGTACTTGGCCTAGTGATCGGACTGTTGGGCGTCTCGGTACCCACAGGCTTTGATATCTTCGCGGATTTCTTGGGCGCAACAGCCTCGCCTGTGCTGTTGTTCGCGCTTGGCGTTATTCTGAGCCAGAAGGCCAGCGGCGCGCGCGCCATGTTGCCAGTGGCCATTGCGGGTGTGAAGCTGGTGGTTCACCCATTGCTGGCCTGGGCCATCTTTGCCGGGGTGTTGCAACTGACGCCCGAGGTACGCAACCCAGCCATGATGGTGGCCGCCGCCCCCTGCGGGGCCATGTGCTTCATGCTCGCGCTAAACTATGGTGTGCGGGTTGACGCCATCGCACGCGCTATTCTCTATTCGTCGATAGGGTCTTTGATCACAATCACGGTGGCAGCGTCACTCTGATGCGAGAAACAATGGCCAGCGCAGCAAGGAGTAACGATGACAGATAGCTTTACAGGCGGCTGTGCCTGCGGTGCAATCCGCTACCGCTCAACAGGTCCTGCGCGATACATGGGCAACTGCCATTGCCGCCATTGCCAGCAAGCAACAGGGGGCGCTTATTTCCCGGCGGTTCTGGTCAAACAATCCGACTTTACGATTGAAACGGGCGAGCCAAGCTGGTTCGACCGCCCCGCTGATCGCGGACATGCCATGCGCCGAGGGTTCTGTGCGACATGCGGCTCGCCCTTGTTTCTGATCAATGGCGCTGGCGAGGGTGCGATCGTGATCTATGCCGGCAGTCTGGACGATCCGAGTTGGTACACCCCAAGTCGCGATATCTTTGTCAAAAGTGCACAGCCTTGGGACGTTATGGATCCGACCCTGCCTAAGTCCCAGGCGATGCCCGGATAGGAAGCTATGCCGCGAAGGCTTTCTGAAGCAGATAGCTCCGAACAAGCCCCGGGAGCATTCGGATTTCCTTGTTGCGGACCCGCGCCATTTGCGAATTGCGCATTTGATATCATTGATATTGGGTCGCAGGTTGAGAGTAGACAACCGTTTCAGAGTCCCGAAGTTGGACTGACCCAATGCATAAAGGCTGGACATGTCCGGAACTGGCTCTTTTGACACCTTCGCTGCGCAGATCGCCAACGGCTGGTTCAGGATGGACCGACCTTCGCTGCGCCGTGCGTGAACTTACATAGTGCGGGACGAAGTACCAATTCGCGGCGTTGGCAGAAGGTGCTGGTCAGAGGCCATTCCTTGGCATCTATGTACCACGAACAGTTTCGGTGTCGCAAAAGGAAGGCTAATGCGACAGCCATATCGCTAGCAATGAGACAGAAATGTGTTTCGGAGACCAAATGACTGTCATGAGTCAACCGTCAAACAGCACGGACGGGCATCGGTTTGGTGTCCTGTTTGTCTTTGCCGCTGGCGTGCTTTGGTCGACCGTCGGGCTTGGAATACGGCTGATCGAAGACGCGGTTGTGTGGCAGATATTGCTTTACCGTTCGGCCAGCCTGTCAGTTCTGCTCTACGTTTTTATTCGCATGCGGTCCGGAGAAAGCCCCTTTGCCCAGATTCGCCGCACTGGCTTTCCAGCGGCGATTGCGGGGCTGTCGCTGGTGGCTGCCTATTCCGGCGGGATATATGCGATTCAGGCGACATCCGTGGCAAATGCCATGCTGCTTTTTGCTACGGCGCCTTTCATGGCGGCAGTTCTGGGGTGGATCGTCTTGCGTGAACGTGTACGCCCTGCCACCTGGGTGGCCATAGCCGTTGCCATTGCCGGTATCGCGATCATGGTCGCAGATAAATCTGGAGGCGTTGCCTTGAAGGGCAGTCTGGCGGCCTTGGGGTCCGCCTTTGGATTTGCGGTCTTCACTGTGTCGCTGCGGTGGGGGAAATCGGGTGAAATGCTGCCGTCGGTGTTTCTGTCCGGATTGTTCGGCATCATCGTGACGTCAGGCATATGCCTGTTTTTGGATTTGTCCCTGGTGTTGTCGGTCCGGGATGGCGGCATTGCCATGGGCATGGGGGTGTTTCAGGTCGGCGCAGGGTTGATCCTGTATACACTGGGGTCTCGCAGCCTTCCTGCAGCGGAGCTTGCGCTGTTGTCACTGGCTGAGGTTCTGCTTGGCCCGTTATGGGTCTGGTTGTTCATCGGCGAAACCGCCACGCTAAACACACTGACAGGCGGCGCAGTTTTGCTTGCGGCGATCGCCGGAAACGCTCTGTCAGGCAAGCGACGTAGGCCGCCGCCGATCACGTTACCTTAGGGGATTGGGAACAACCTATTCCTGATGGATCTGCCGTGGGTCGGTGCGTTGCATCAGTGATCAGATCCACTTGCGCGTGATGATTGTTGCACTTGGGGTTCCGCTGTATGTGTTGCTATTGCGTGATTTTAGCCAAAGGGACGTGTAGCTACCCTTCGCGTTCCAGTTTTTTTCGCGCAAGTTTTCGGGCGCGGCGGATTGCTTCGCCTTTTTCCCGCAGCCTTTTCTCGGAAGGTTTTTCGAAGTGTTCCTTCAGCTTCATTTCGCGGAATACACCTTCGCGTTGTAGTTTTTTCTTCAACACTCGAAGAGCTTGGTCAATATTGTTGTCGCGAACACTTACTTGCATGTGATTTTCATAACCTTCTTAGACAGAACTTTCTGAGAATTACACGAGCCCGTCAGTTGTCAAGATAACTTTTGCGTATGCAACTGCACGTCGCAAAAACGGTGTTCTTCCTAATTCTAGTTTTCGAGCGTTGAGCCGCGTTTTCGGCAGTATCCTCGTTCAACCAGTATCAGCCGAGGCTGCTGGCAGATTAAGGTAACTTCTTGTCAAACTCATCCAGTTCCATGGCCTCAGCATCTAACGCGTCCGCCAATACCACAGAAGGCGCGCCTGGGGTGAAAACCGTCTGAGCCGTGGGTGGGTTGTCGTCTGCGGAGCGATTGACCCGAAGTTCACGATAGGCTGTGTACATGCCGCTCACTATGATCAGTACCATGCCAATGAAGGTCGTATGGGGTGGGATTTCCCCCCACAGCAGGTATGCGAGGATGGCTGCCAACGGCAGGTAACTATAGTCGAATGGTGCGATCACACTCGCGCTGGCGATCTGATATGCACGCGAGACCAATGTATAGGCCACCGTTCCGATTGCCCCCAGTAAAGCCAGCATAGCGATGCCCTTGACATTTGGCACCGGCCAACTCATGCGCAAATGGTTTAGTTCTGGCGAGACCACAATCATTTGCGTAACCACAAATCCCATCGGAACGATTACAAAACCCGAGAACGAGATCGTGTATAGCCCGATGACGAGCGATGTGTCCTGCTCTCCGATCTTTCGCACAATGATTTGGCTGATTGCATAGGTAAGTGCGCAAAAAAGCGGAAGAACCGAAATCCAGCCAAAATTTCCGCCTGTGGGGTTCATCGCGATGACAACGCCTGCAAACCCTACCAGCAGCGCGGCAATGCGGTGCGCTCCAACCTTCTCCTGCAGAAACAGCGCTGCCAAAGTCGCAGTCATCAGGGGTGCGGCGAAGAACAGTGTCGTGACCTCGGCAAGGCCCATAAAAGGGAAGGCGGTATAGAACATCGCGAAGCCTGAAGCAAAGAGCATGGCACGTGCTAGATACCAAGGCCAAAGAGGGGTTAAAATACGATGCGGCGCACCTAGCCACAGGACCAGCGGCAGCAAGGTCATCAAAGCGACGATGGAGCGGCTGAAGATCAGCATCCACACCGGGTAATGTGTCAACATACCCTTCATTAGAACGTCCTGCCCGACAAACAGCACCATGCCCGCAAGCACACAGGTGATCCCTTGGAGAGTGCGGGACAGCGACGGTGCGTCTGTATATGTTGAGGCGGTCATGACAGTAGACTGCTTTTCCCAGGATGAGCATCCCGCCACGCAGCGACCGGAATGTCGGTTTCAATCAATAATCCAGATCAAAGGTCAGTTTGTCCCACAACTCGGTCGTAGCCCATCGTGATTTCGCTGCACCTACAACGAATGGCTGCTTTTCTCTCTGCGGCGCAGCTAACAATTTTGGCGTCCGAATTGCTGCACTTGCGAGCGTTTGCGCAGGAGCACTTCCGGTATGGGCTCCTTCGAGACCTTCGCTGCCATCTTCTCCAATGACCGGTACGCTCGCAGACCCTTTCCATCAATATGAAATGGCGGCTGCCTGAGAAGCCTATCCACTGTCACTTTTTCAAATCCGCATGAGTGCATCGAAGTCGATTTCTTGCTTCTGTTCGTCACTTATATCCGGCCGGGTTTCCGATACCGGCCGGGGCCCTTGGACGTCCCACATCACCGCATGTGATCCTGTCCTCCAGCGATAAACCCAACCAACAACACTGCACCCATCGGTCCCGATCAGATTGGCGATCGCGACGCCCTCACCCTTATCTTCGTTCACTGTTTACTGACTTCCTGCACTGTGGCGCTGCGAATTGCGGCGTGGGTTTGCAGAGCGTTCACTACGACCGCGCGCCGGGCTTCGTTAATGTTGGCTAACTGGTCCTCGAGGAGGGAATGATCATCAGACCGGGAAAATGGGTTCCCGCGTTCTCAACAATTCATTGGCTTCAAATCCTGTGGTCGGGCTCCGTGGCGGCTTCAACGATCGCCAGAACCTCGAACGGGTCAAAGCCGATGGCGCGCGCCAGAACGACCAGTTCGACGACGTCGATCCGGCGTTCGCCGCTCTCAATGCGTGCCACGAGAGATTGATGGCACTTGAGCCTGTCCGCCAAGTCTTTCTGGCCGAGGCCCGCTTTGATGCGCGCGTCGACCAACGCCTGGCAGAGTGCCACTTGCCCTTTGCTTCTGATTGTCTTTGCCACGCGTCACATACCTTTTGTGACGTCGCTAGCGGATGAAATCTGTTATCTAAAAAGTAGATATATGAGGGTGTTATCGGCGTCTGGTTTCCATGGGCTGCAAGTCTGATGCTCCCGAGGTTGCCCATCAATCCCCTACCAATTGCAGAAATCGGCCATAGTCCTCGCTGACTTCGCGCGCTTCCTCGAAAGCGCGGGCGCGTTCGCTGTCGAGGCAACGGAAGTAGCTTTGGATATCCTGGATGTAATTTTCGAAATCGCCACGGATGATGTCCGCATAGTCCCGCGCCGCCTGCGAATCGCTTGGCAGGAAAGGACGGGCCGGGGCGAAGCAGGATTCCGCCAAAACCTGCCCGGGAACGCAGATTAGAAGGACTATAGCTTGCAATGGGAGCAGGCATGTCAACCTTGGGTTTCTCAAACCTGTTATCTCCTTGATCGCAGACACTGGCCGTGACTAGTGTTTGCGTGACCAAACTACAGCTAAAGCACGATATTACATCTTGCGGTTGATAGTATACTATCGTAACTCTGGGCTTCAAGTGGGAATGCCTGGGGTCGCGCCATTGGAGAAAGCGTGAGCCGGGCCATGAACTGGGACATCGAAGCACCAAATGTGGTTACGGAAGCCAGGTTCCGCGAGCTCGTGGAAAGCGGCTATAGCGCAGAAATCCTGTGCCAGGAGTCGGCACATAAGAAAGGCCCCAGCTATTACGGGGTCTGGATCATGCGCGTTGTCTCTGATGATGGCGTGGAAAAGCTCCTCGTCACCGCCCGCACGCGGACGACCTACAACGATATCAAGATCCGCGAGTTCAAGACGATCTCCGGCGTGGTGTCTTTCTTCATTGGCCTTGGCTTTGCGCATGTCGACCTGCCGCTTGAGGCGGGTACAAGCCGTACGCACAAACTTGCGCCGTCAGACAAAGCCCCATCAGCCAAGGGCGCTGACAACTAACCTCGTCTGCCTCTGGCTGGTCGCCGCGCCAGCCTCCGCGCAAATGGTGCTGGTCATGGAGAGCGACGGCTCCCTGATCCCGTCCCGCTCCCAAAGCAGCTTTGCTCGAAACTACAATGACGGGATTGGTCAGGGTTCGGCCTCCGATGGGATCGCGATCTTCGGCGAGGTAGAGGCCGAGCAAGAGGGCGTCCAAGTCGCGGCCCTTGCCCGCCCGACTCCCCTGCCCCACGCAGATGTCCTCTCCGGGATTCAGACCACGGCTTTGCGCTATGCCGGCCATCCCGGCCTGCGTCGCGCGGGGCTTTCCGTGACGGATTGGCTGGCTCTCTATCGGGCCAATATCGAGGTTGAGAGCGCCTACCGGCAGGATGCGATTTCAAGTGCAGGTGCCATTGGCCTTGGCCAGCTGATGCCCGCCACTGCCCGTGATCTCGGCGTTGACCCACGCGACCCGCTGCAGAACCTCGACGGGGCCGCCCGCTACCTCGCGATGATGTTGGACACGTTCGGCGATCCACGCCTTGCCCTGGCAGCCTACAACGCCGGACCCGATGCGGTCCGCCAGTACGGCGGCATTCCCCCCTACCGAGAAACCCAGAACCACGTGGCCCGCGTCATGACTGTCGTGGCCCGATTGGAAGGATCAAATTCATGAAACAGATTTCAAACCTCTTCGTCGTCGCGCTGGCGATCTTCCTGCTCATTGCAGAACCGGCCCTGGCGCAAAGCATCGACCTCTCCCCAATCCAGAGCCTGCTGCAAGGTATCGTCGATGCATTGACCGGCCCGCTTGGCGTCGTCATCGCCACACTCGCGGTCCTCGGCGTTTTCTTGAGCTGGTTCTTCAATATCATCGACCTGCGACAAGCGCTTTGGGTGCTTGTCGGCATCGCTGGTGTCGCCGCCGCCCCCACCATCGTTGCGGCGGTCTTTGCCGGTGGCTGAGCGCTCGCCTCTCTTTCTGGGCCTCGTACGCCCGCCGAAGCTTCTGGGCCTGCCCATCATGTATGCGATGGTCTGGCTCTTCGGCTCCGTGCTTCTCTTCGTCTGGGTCCAGCATATCGCGGTGCTGGCTGTCGCGGCCCTGCTCTACCCGGTGCTTTGGAAGGCCGCAGACTGGGATCCTCGCTTCATCGACGTGATGATGACGGCGCTGCAGGAAACCCCGCCCACGCGGAACCGCAGCATTCACGGCGGGGACAGCTATGCCCCGTGATGCTGCGCTCGATCCCCGCACGACGACACCGGAGTGGTATTCACGCGAGACCCGCCTCGCGCACATGCTGCCCTATGTGAGCTTAGTTGATGACCAGACCGTGCGGACGCGGGTCAACGAGCTTTTCCAGTGCATCCGGCTCGACGGGGTCAATAGCTACACGACCGATGACGCCTATCTCGACAAGGTGACCGCGCTCTTTGCTCGGATCATTGCGCAATTGGGGCCGGAGTTCAGCTATTACGTCCATAAGGTCTCGAAGGCGATCACGCTGGACCTCGAGCCGCTGCGCGAGGACAGTTTCGCGGGAGAAGTCGACCGTCTCTGGCGCGAGAAACTCGAGACCAGCGGGTTGCGCGACAAGACGTTGACGCTCACCGTCATACACCGCCCGCCTCCAAAAAGCGTCCTGCCATTCCTGAACCGCAGCGCGCCGGATCGCCTCAAGGAAGCGACCGAAAAGCGCCTTCGCCGATTAGCCGAGGCCGTGAACGTGTTCCTGTCTGGCCTGACGGAGCTGAACCCACGTGTGCTTTCGGCCAAGTCCGGCGAGTTGATCGGCTTTCTGGGGGCCCTCAACACTGGCCAGGAACTGCCGCTCTATCCGGCGAACACCTATGGCTTCCTGTCCTGCAACGTCGCCAACACGCGAGTGACGTTTCAAGGCGATCACTTCGAGCTCTCCGAAGGCGTCGTGGGACACCGCTACGGCAAGAGTTTCACCATCGGGGAATACTCGGAAGGCACCTCCTGCACCATGTTCGACATGCTGAACCTGCCGGTCGACATGATCGTCACCCATTCCTTCACGCCGATCAATTTGAACCTCATGGCGGGCCGCATCAAGCGGCAAAAGCGGCAGATGCAAGCCAGCCAGGATGCGGCCCTGTCGCTCTTGGAAGCGCTCGACATCGCGGCCGACGATCTCGAGGCCAAACGCCAGAGCTTTGGCGAGCACCACATGGTCGTGACGATCTTCTGTGACACGCTGGACGAGCTGCAGACGCTCAGCGCCGAGGTCGTCAACGCGGCCGCCGCCGAGGGCGTGAAGATGATTGGCGAGCGGGTCGCGGCCAAGGCGCATTACCTCAGCCAGCACCCCGGCAACCAGCCAAAGCGCGTCCGCGCCAGCGCCGTCACCAACCGCAACTTCGCGGATTTTGCGGCCTTCCACCGGACACAGCTCGGCAAACCTGCAGCACTTACCCCCTGGGGCCGGGTCGTCACATATTTGCCCACGCCGGAGCAGAGCGCCTATCGGTTTTCCTATCACGAGCAGGGATCGCCCGACAAAGAACCGACCAGCGGCCATACCCTGATCATGGGGCGGCCCGGGTCCGGCAAATCGGTGCTGTCAGCCTTTCTGATGACCCAGGCCCGTCGCGCGGGCGCCCGGATCTTCGTCTTCGATTACCGTCTAGGCATGGAGATGGCGGTGCGCGCCAATGGCGGGCGCTACGCCTCCCTGAACGCCGGCCAGCCCACGGGTCTCAACCCGCTCTGGACAGAGACCGATGCGCGCGGCACCGCCTGGCTCTCGGACTGGCTCACAACCCTGCTCTACCGCGCCGACAAGCCCCTGACCCCGGCGCAGACCAACCGCATCCAGGAGGTCGTGCGCCAGAATGCCCAGGCCACCAATCCGGCCCTGCGGAACTGGCGGGATTTCGCATCGCTGTTCGTATCGACCGATGATGGTGGCGATCTGCACCAGCGCCTGCTCGAGTGGACCGAAGACGGTCGCTACGGTTGGATCTTCGGACAGACCCTGGAAGACACGTTCTCGCTGAAAGGCGATGTGGTGGGCTTCGATCTGACCGGCATTCTCGACAGCGAGGCCGACAAGGAGCGGATGGCCGTCCTCTCTTATCTTTTCCGCCGGGTAGAGCGCGAGATCGAGGATCGTCGCCCCACAATCATCGTGATCGACGAGGCCTGGAAGGCGCTCGACAACGCGTATTTCGCCGAGCGGCTGTCGAACTGGCTGGTGACCGCGCGCAAGCAGAACACCGTCGCGGTGATGATGACGCAATACGCCAGTCAGCTCGAGCGCACGCGGACCGGCAAGACTATCGTCGAGGCGGTGCCGACGCAGATCCTGCTTCCGAACATCCGCGCCCATGCGGCCGACTACGCGATGCTGAACCTCTATGAGAAGGAACTCGATGTGCTTCTCAACACCGGCAGCGACAGCCGCCTTGCTCTCATCCGCGACGACCAGGGATCCATCGTCGTCGATGCCGATCTGAGCGCCCTCGGGCCCAATCTCACCATCCTCGGCGGCATGGAAAAAGGCGAGGCGCTGGTCGGCGCCGATTACCGCGACCGCCCAGACTTTTGGAGGCTTTCATGATTCGTACTCTGTTTCTTCTCACCGCGCTCGGCGCTTTGGCCTCCTGCGCCCAGTACCAGGAACCGCAGGCGAACTGCTTCACATTCCTCGCGTCCACGGCACCTGTCGCGCCTGATTGCACCTTTACGCCTCTAGATGCGCCGGAGGGCGGCATTGAAGTCTAAACTGCCCCATATCCTCGTGCTTTGCCTGCTGCCCGGCATCGCCCTTTCCCAAGGCGTGCCGACCAATGACAGCGGGCTGACCGCGCGTGACATCGTCGAGACTGGCGATCGCGAGGCTGACTTGGCCGTTCAGGCGGACAAGCTTGCCGTGCGCGAACTCATTGCCGAGATCGAACGGGAGCAGCTGGAAACCCTGCAACGCATCCTCGATGCCCAGACCAGCTTCGGCGGTCAGGGCCTGACCGCGATGATTTCAGGGCTGGAAAACGGAAGCGGCGATCCAGCCCGTTCCGTCGAAACGGTCTACGGCAATGCCGAGATCGACCCCAATCCCGGCGGCGCACAGATGTTCGGGGATGCCGCCGAAAACATTGAGCAACTCATCATCCGCGTGGCTCAGGAGACCAGCGGCTTTGCGGGTGTTGGCCGCGCAGGGCTCTCGCCCGTCCAGTGGCGCGCGTTGCTGCAAGCGCTGATCTGGCAGGAAAGCCGGTTTACGATTGGGGCACGGTCTCCCGTCGGCGCCTATGGTCTCACCCAGATCATGCCTGGGACGGCCAGCGATCTGGGCATCAACCCGGAATACTATGACAGCCCCTACCTTCAGGTGCATGGCGGCGCGCGCTATCTCGCGACCCAGCTCAACACATTCGATGGCAACATCATCAACGCCCTCGCGGCCTATAACGCCGGACCCGGCCGGGTTTTCGAGTATGGCGGCGTGCCACCCTTCCGCGAGACCCAGCACTACGTGTCGGTCATCCCTGAACGCTACAATCTCTATCTAAGCCGTATCGGCGGGATCGATGCGCTTGGCACGATCGATCCGGCGCTTCTCGCCAATGCCAACCTCTCGCTCACGGGTCATGGGGCGGCCTTTTATGGCAGCAACTCACCAGCCGCGATCCGCCAAGCCGCCCTGCGCATTTCCGACATCGTCGAACGGATTTCCGAGACTGAAGACGTGCAGGAAAGCATCGCACTCAACACCTATGCCCGTGCCGAACTCGTGCGCCTCGTCGCTGCACGCATCCGGCTTCAGGCGGCACGCACCCGCGTGCTCTCCGCCGAAGAGCTGGCCCAGGCCAGCGCCCGCATGGCCGAAGGCGCGTTCATGGATTTTACGATCAGGGAGATTGAATGATGAGACGGAAGTTTCTGAGAGCGGCCTTGGCCACAACGCTTGGAATTGGCCTGCATCTGGGAGCCCTCTCCCCTGCCGCAGCGCAGGGCGTGCCCGTCGTCGATACCCAGAACATCGCGCAAAACATCCAGCAGCTCCGGCAGATGATCGAGGACGAGATTCTGCAAAACGAGCAGCTGACGCAGCTCCGCGAACAGCTCGGCCTTCTCACGGACCAACTCGCGGAGCTGCAAAGAACCTACGAGGCCCTCACCCGCCTCGCCGAGCTTCCAGAAATCATCCGGACGGAAATGGAAGACGAGTTGAACGGTCTGCTCGACCAAGAGTTCGGGGACATCTTCGCCACGATTGAGGCGATCAAGACTGGGGATTTCTCGGGCCTCTCGGGCTCCGGCGCAGGCGAGATCGAAACCCAGATGGATCGGGTGCTGGCCGATCTCGGATTTGACGATGACACCCTCTCGGAAATGGCCACGAGCGGCAATCCCGGGGCCAACCGCGTGGCAACACAAGCCACGACCGGCGCGCTCGTCTCGGCCGCTGCCCAGAACAGCTATGAGGACGCCGGGCAATCGCTCGAGCGGGTCGACCGCCTTGTCGGACTCATCGACGACATGGACGAACTAAAGGAAAGCATCGATCTCAACACGCGCGTGACCGCGGAGCTCGCCATTGCGCTGGTCGCTATATGGCAGCTCGAAGCCATCCAGACCGTGGGCGATGGCACGGGAGGCGTGATCGATGCCGCCACCATCGCCGAAGAACAGCGCTTCATGGATTTCACGCTGCCCGAGCTGCGGGCCGAGTGAGTGCGGGGTGTGACGCGTGGCGAGTGAACAAGAGATCATCGAGGAAGAGCTGGTCTATGGTGCCCTGCGCCGTGAACGGCTTTGGCAGCGTCTTGGCCTGATAGGCCTTGTCTTCGGCATCATCGGCTGTCTGAGCGCGGCAGCTGTCTCGATCCTGGATGTCGACCCGCCCCCCGTCGTTGTCCCCTATGATCCCGCCACCGGCTTTGCACTCCCCGAAGCCTCGGTGGGCGCCTCCTCGGTGACCGCCAACCAGGCGATCATCGAGGCGGAGGTGTTCCGCTATGTGACCGACCGGGAGGTCATAACCAGCTCGACAACGATCTGCGCATCCGCAGCGTCCTGCGCCGCTCGGACGGAGCTGCCGAGAGCGGGCTGCGCCAGATCTGGAACAGCGCCAACGAGAATTACCCGCCGACGGTCTATGGCCCCAATGCCCGGCTCGACGTGGAAATCCTCAGCATCAACCGGATCGGAACCAACCGCGCGACGGTCCGCCTGCGCAAGCGTCTGACCTCCATCAACGGCACCCAAACCGGGCTCTTCACCGCGACCCTTCTCTTCGAGTTCCGCCCCGAGACCCGCCGCTCCATCGACGAGGTCTGGACCAATCCATTCGGCTTCACCGTCCTCGAATATTCCATCCGCTCCGACAGATTGGAGAACTGACGTTGTTGTTTATAAGATCGCTTATTTTTGTCATTGCCCTGTTGCCCGGCCTCGCCTCTGCCGAAGCCATCCCGCGTGGCGGTCCCAACGACAGCCGGGTGCGCTTGGCCACCTACCAGGAGGGTCAGGTCTACCGTCTCAGCGTGTCGCTCACCCATGTGACCACCATCGAGTTCGGCGAGGGCGAAAGCATCCGCTCGATCATCGCGGGCGACACCGAGGGCTTCGAGATCGACGGCGTCCCGGGCGGTCAGGCCTTCGCGATCAAGCCTGTGGCGCGCGGGGTGCATACCAATGTGACAGTCTATACGAACCGCCGGAGCTACTACTTCAACGTCCAGGAGGTCCGCAGCCCGACCTTCTACGTGGTGCAGTTCCGCTACCCTGACGACGCTGCGCGCCCGACCCGGGCCATCGCCGCCCAAGCGCCGAACTACAACTACGGCGCCAGCGCGCGGACCGAGATCACGCCAACGCGCATCTGGGATGACGGGACGTTCACGCATTTCGCGTTTCCAAGAAACGCGCCTGTGCCCGCGATCTTCCGCTACGCGGGCGGCCGTGAACGCACGGTCAACACGCAAACCCCTGAGGACGGCGTGATCCGCGTCAGCGGCGTAAACCGCCAATGGGTCCTGCGACTTGGCGAGGAGGTGGTCTGCATCGAGGCTATCCCGCCCGCGGAGGCCGCCTCATGAGCGATACCGGGAACACCGAGCTGGAAAAACGCCTCGCCGCCCTTGAGAAAGGCAGTGCCCGCGCCCCCACGGCGGCGCAGCGCCGGTCGCCCCTTCTCGCGCTGATCGTGGTCCTCGTCATCGGCGCGGGTGGTGCCCTGCTTTATCTCCTCTCACAGCCCGACGAAGAGGAAGCCTTGCCGACGGCCACCCCGGACGTCTTCCAAAACGAGGGGGACGGCTTTGGCGCTATCGAGACCTTGCCCCCGCCCGAGCCCGAGGTTGTGTTTGTCGGACCGGATCCAGTCGAGCCCAACGCGGAGCTTCTGGCGCAGATCACCGCGCTGCAGGCTCAGATCGAGGAATTACGCAACGCCCCCGAACCGGTCGTCGAGGAAGACACCGCCGCCGCAGAGGCGATCGACGCGCTGACCGCTCAGATCGCTGCACTACAAGCCGCCTCGGAAGCCGCACAGCAACGATTCCAGGACGAACTGACGGCGCGGGATCGCAGCCTTGAGCAATTACGCATGGATCTGGAACTGGCCCAACTCGAGGCCAGCCGGCCCCAACCCGCGCCAGTGGGCCCCACGGAGGATGAGCTGCGCGCACGCGAGCAAGAGCGACTGCGCCGTGAGGAAGAAGCCCGGCGCATGGCCGAGCTGGAGCGCCGCGCCGCGGAGGAACGCGCCTTCCAGGAGCGGCGCATCGCCTCGCCCGCCATCGCGTTTGGCGGTGCCTCCGGAGCGAATGAAACGGCTCTGACCGAACGCACTTTTGGCGAGGTGACGGATTTCGTGCTGAACGGTGCGTTGCCCTCCACCGTGACGCAGGCCGAGGTGATCGCCAATCCTTCCAACACCATCATCCAGGGCACAATGATCCAGGCCGTCATGGAAACCGCCCTTGACAGCTCCCTGCCCGGCCAGACCCGTGCCGTGGTGTCCGAGGATGTCTACAGCGTCGATGGCGTGCGCCTCTTGATCCCCCGCGGATCCCGTCTCGTCGGGCGCTACCGCGCTGGCGTCGATATCGCGCAGCGCCGCGTCACGATCGCCTGGGACCGGATCATCCTGCCCGACAACCAGACCGTCCAGATCAGCTCCTTCGGAGGTGATGAACTGGGCCGTTCTGGCGTCACCGGCCTCATAGACACGCGCTTTGCCGAGCGTTTCGGGTCGGCAGCCCTGATCTCGCTGATTTCCGCCGCACCAAGTGCCGCCGCATCCGAGGTCCAGGATGAGACTGCCGCCGACGTTCTCGAAGACGTGGGCGATGATCTGTCAGATGCGACGGACAGCGTCATCGGCGACTATCTCTCAATCGGCCCCGTCATCTATGTCGACCAGGGCGCCCGGGTCACGGTCATGGTCGACCGCGATCTGGAGATATTCTGAGCCCATGTCGCTGAGCTATCTCGAAACCTCGCTCGACCGGATCGACGCCGCCGCCCGCGACGATGTCATCGAGATCTGCATCAACCCAGACGGGACCTGCTGGGGCGAATTCCAGGGCGATCACTTCATGCGTGCGCTGGACCAGAGGCTGACGGGCGTTCAGGTCAGGGACCTCGGCAACCAGATCGCCTCCTCGGCCAACACGACGATGAGCAAGGACCGCCCCATCGTCTCGGTCTCGATCACCTATAAGGGGCGCCCGATCCGCGCACAGGTCATCACCCCGCCCGCCGTGCTCTCGGCCATGTCAATCAGCCTGCGGTTCTTCTCCAGCCTGCCACTCGAGGGCATCGCACTCGATTTTCTATACGGAAAAGAGCGCAAGCTCGAAGACCTGCGCATCGAAAAAAAGCGCGCCTTGCGCGCAGTGGTGGCCGCGGGTTTGATCGATGATGCGCTGGCCTTCTGCGTCGAGAACAAACTCAACATGATCGTCTCGGGTGGCACCTCCACCGGCAAGACCGTCGCCGCGCGCAAGATCCTCTCTCACGTACCGGCCGAGGAACGCATCGTGACCATCGAAGAAGCGGCCGAGCTTTTACCGACCCAGCCAAATGCCGTGACCCTCATCGCCAATCGCGACGCGGAATTCCAGACCGCCGATGTGCTTCTCACCGCCACGCTGCGCATGCGCCCCGACCGGATCATCCTGGGCGAGGTGCGCGGCAAGGAGGCCATGACCTTTCTGGAAGCCATCAACACCGGCCATGGCGGGTCCATGACCACACTGCATGCCGAAACCCCGCAATTGGCCGTGCAGCGGCTCGCGATCGCGGCACTCAAGACCGAAATCCCGATGACCTATGGCGACATGATCCAGTACATCGAGAACTCCATCGATGTGATCATTCAAGCCGGTCGCCATGACGGCAAACGCGGCATCACCGAATTCTACCTCCCCGGCGCAACCGAGATTGGAGCTTCCCCATGAAGACCTTTGAATATGACATCCTGTCTTTTCAGGTGAAGAAACAAAAGGACTACGACGCGATGCGAAGTGCCTTGAATGAGCGTGGCGCAGAAGGTTGGGAGGTGATCACCGCCGAGGTCGGTGACTACGGCTACACCACGTTCTTGAAGCGTGAAACTGTTGCGACGAAGGCGGCTTCAGAATGATGCGGGTCGTTGCAACGGCAGGCCTGCTCGTCGCTCTCTGCCCAACCGCTGGCGTGGCCGAGCGGAACCTGGTCCCAACGCTCGAACATCAGCCTGATGTCTGTCCTGACCAGCCTCCAGAGCCACAGTGGATGCAAGACATCGATATACGCGAGTCCCACAAACGGCTGCTGATCCAACAAATCTATCGGGCGCAGAGTATGCAACGCATCGTTGAAGCCCAAAGCTGTGAATGTCCCACGCGGTATCCATCTTGGGTGGCAGCCGAACGCGTATACGTCGAGCGTTTCGCCTCGTCCGAATACTGGGACATCGTGGAAGCGACTTCAGATTACCGACGGCAGGCAAATGAGCTTCGGCGCGAAGCCATGCCAATCTGCCAAGCCGCTGGAAACTGGTAGGGTTCCATGAGCGTCGTCACCTACTTCGTGGAAACGGCTGAAGGATATCTCAATACCGCTGCCGAGACTCAATTTGGCGCGGTTGCCGCAACAGTCGGAACGATGCTCGTACTCGGCACGACACTCGTTGTCATCCTCGTTTTCATCAACACGATCTACCAATATCGGGCGATGGACGGGCGCACGGCCTTTTGGCTCGCCGTGAAAGTGGGGTTGATAGGTGTCTTCGCGACAAACTGGGTCCAGTTCAACATCCTTGCTGCAGCGATCTTGAATGGAATCGACAGCATTGCAGGATCGCTTGTGGCGTCTGTCGGCGGCGGATCACCCGGTCCGTCCGGTACCTTTGCTGAGGAGTTCGACGACCTGATTGCAGCGCTCGGCGATTATCTGAATGCCGCGGGGTCTGAACTGAACTGGATGGCCGGTGCCCTGTTGGACACCCTTGGCGTTCTGCTGCTCTCGATCCTCGGTGGTTTGGCGGCATTCATTGTCGTTGCGTCTCGGCTCATGATCGCTCTTCTGATCGGGATTGCGCCGGTCATGATCTTCCTGACCCTCTTTGAAGTGACCAAGGATTATTTCGCGCGCTGGCTTTCGGCGCTGATTTCCTTTGCGATGTACCCGATTGTCGTTGCCGGTGTGTTCGCAACGATCACGGGTGTCTCGCGCGCCCTACTTGCCGAGCTGGGCGACCCGGAAGGCGCCTCCAACATCGGCGCGCTCATCCCGTTCTTCATGATGGTGCTGATGGCGAAGGGGTTCATCATAGCAACGCCCTTTCTGGTTCGAGCCATTTCTGGGAACATCATGATGCCAGCGCTCTCAGCTGGATTCGGCGGTAGCTATGCCTTTGCCCGAGGGCTTGCAGGAAGCCAGCAAGTCTACAACCGATACGCCATCGGAGGTGCGACTGGCGCGGAGTACGCAGCTCTGCGCGCGCGGCAATTCTTTGGCGTGCAAGCGTTGCCAAGCCGACCAAATACTGCTGGAGGGCCAACTGCGGCTCGTCCGGGTGACGCAACCGGAACAGGCGCTCGAATGCTGGCACAGCTTTCGAGACTTGGTAGGTTGGGCAGGCGGTGACAGCCAGGTGCCAAAAACTTGCCAAAACTGCAAAGGTTTCGCCGCGGGTTTTTGTCATTGCTAAACGGTTGATCCCTCGCGACACAAGGCACGTGGCCAAACACGACCGTTTCTGCCACAGGCGGAATCGACAATTTTAGCACCGTGCCACGGCCCTGCGCATCGCCCGATTGCCAACTGGCTCAGGCTCTTCGCCGGGGTGTTGCCCTTCACCTTTCCAGTCGTCTGACCAAAGCCAATCTTCGAAATAATAGAGCCAAAGGTAAGTCCACGGAATGATGGTTTGGTCGATCCGCTTCCGCGCGTCCCATTCCCTGGCACCTGGAAGATAAAGACAAAGGCGCAGCGGATCTCTGTAGACGTGAGGCAAAGGACGCCCTGCCGCCAGCAACTCCAGATCCGGGTCGTCTATCTGAACACCGGGCGTTTGACCCGGCTGAAGCGTGATAGTGGCAAGGTAGGAGCGCGCCAAGGCGGTCGGTTGTATAGGCTCTTGCCATGTCAATTTGTTTGCGCGGACCTGCCCCACACCACTGATAGCCGGGCTTGCCTTCAGGAACAGCAGCTGCTGCGACAGGGTCAGGTCGTATTGCCCGCCTCGTCCTATCATCAATCACCGAAGAACGTATTTGTGGGCACGGTCGTTGATGCTGCGACCTTCGATGTCGTCAGCCCGACCACAGGTGCGACAGAAAGCAGACCCGATTTGCGACCATCCGACACCGCATTGACGCGGTTGCCGAGAACCCGTCCGGTGACACCGGAACCGAACGAACGCTCCATGTTCAATGACACGCGGTCCTGACCAACAGCATCGCGAAGGACTTCAAAGTCGGACAGAGCTTGTGCGTGCCACGCATAGAATGCTGGTGCTCGGCGTTCATCCTTGTTCCAATTGTCGGCGAAGTTTTCCCCGTTGGTTGTCTCGTTCAGGATGGCATAGCCCCGCCGTCCGTCCAGAATGGGGCGGTCGATGAAGTGCGGCATCATCCGGATCGTTTCGACCAACAGATCCATTTCGTCATGGAAGACGTGGTTGCGCACGCAATAGGCATAGGACTGCATCGCAAGGGTGGTAATGATAACGGAAATCGGGGCCACATCTTGCGTGTTGTTCTGATAAAAAAAGTCGCGGTGCCGTTTGAGCAATTGCACGATGCGGCGCAGGATGCCTTTCACTGCTTCTCGGGCGGGGAACGGCTCCACCGTCGCCTCGTCCCGCTGCATGGCGATAAACTTGCCCACAAAGGTAGGCCGGAGTGCGGCGCGCTCACCGAACAGGGTCTTGTAGGCCCGCGGGTTTGTCGGATGCCATTCCTTCAGAGCCCGGTCGGGCACCAATTCGCCCCGGTTGCCGCAGACCGGGTTTGCTATCGTCGGGGATAGGTCGAGGTGGAAGTCCCCCGCATAGTTGAGACGCCAACAACGCTTTTTTTCTTCGAGAAGGCGCACATAGGTGGCGTGTTCCTTGAGCCGGTTTCCAACCGCCGCCTTCAGGGTCGCTGGTGAGATGCCGGACGCGATACCTGCACAAAAGCAGATCAGATCGACATCGAATTCCCGCCGCCCGATTGGCTTCACGGCCGTTCCAAGCGCACTGGACCCTTGGAGATAGACCAGAACACTGACGAGTAGGGGATCAGTTGAACCGGACAGCCAGTCTCCGACGGCACCATAGCTCTGGCGCGCACGATCAAACTGGGTTTCGGTGAGGTCCAGATCCTCGCCTATCTCGTCCAGGATGGTGAATATCTGCGTGCGCCGCCGAATATCACTGTCGGTCAGCGGCTGTCGCAACATCTGATTCATGCCGCTTTCTCCTTGAGTTGATAGACCGGCACGAAGGTATCGGCAGGCTGGGTGAAAAAGATCGGGGTCAGGTGGGGCTTTGCTTTTCGGGCTTCTGACATACCGAGGCCCTTGAGGCGGCCGATCTTCGTGGTGTCATCCAAGGTAAAAAACCCGCTCGGGACAGACGGCGAAATGCGGTAGATGCGATCCCCATCGTAAGGGTGTCCCGTCAGAAGTTTTGCCATGCCGAGGGCGCCATGTGATTGCCCATCCGCGTAAAGGTTGAGGACTTTGAGGCCGAGTCCGGCAAACCCTGGACTTTCGGGCAGCATGTAGACTTCGTCCAGACACCCCAGGCTCAGAATGCGCAGGTCTGACGGATGCCACCCCAGAAGAGTGATGGCTTCGACGACAGCAATGGCTGTGGGATTGTTGGCCCATGTCCCGCCATCGGTCAGGCCAATATCATCAGCAGTGCGATGTCGCTTGAAATACGTAGGTGCCGCTGCCGTAGCCAGGGCGGCATCAAGCGCAGTCTTGCGATAATCGGTTTGCAGGCGTGTGTGATGCGCGGTCTTGTAGATATAAGGGCTGCGGAGATCGGCATCCCACGCCGGGATCACCAACCGGGTCTGTGATTGCCCGATCAGATCGTTGTTGAGAACGGCCTTGAGTTCACGGGCAAGAATTGCCGCATCGTGCTTTGGACCGACGACGTGCCGACCTGTGGCGGTGAGGGTGCGCCATGCCTGCCGTATCCTCCCCAGCGGTTCATCATCCGCATTGTCCTGACCGAAGATGACAGGCCCGCGACGCTCGTAAAGCTCGAGCAGTTCCTTTGCCGTGCGGCCGAGGCCAAGGCCGAGTGCGATGATGCCACCCGTCGATGTGCCCGCGATGAGATCGAAATAGCGCCCAATGGGCTGGCCCAGATCTTCCTCGAGCCCCGCGAGGAATGCAGCGGGCATCGTGCCCTTAATCCCGCCCCCGTCGATGGAGAGGATGCGACGTATCTGCCTGTTGTTCCCACCGTTGCTCATCCTGACATCCATTCCGCTTATGCCCTTCAGCCTTTCGGCGGATACGGGTCCTTGCCATAGGTGTTGCGCTCGCGGATGCGACCGTTCTCGCCGTGGATCAGCATCTCGCTGCCCTGACGAATGGCGGATTCCCGCGCGGCCGTGATGGCCTCGCGCTGCGTGCCGTGGACGGAAGACGCGCGGGAGTTACCCGCCCCCTTCACTGCCCAACCGCTTTCATGCGGCACAACATGCTGATTTTTCTTAGACATTTCAAGCCTCACGTGTCGATTTCGGTTGACGATGCGACAACCTTGTGTTTAAATATATAGGAAGAAATGGCGTTTATCAACCACAACAATAACCGCCGGGAGAGGATCATGTTCGGACAAAGACTCAGGCTTGCCCGCAAGAGGGCGGGTCTATCCATGCAAGCGCTCGCGGAGCGCGTAACCCCAAGCGTGTCAGCGCAGGCCATCAGCAAATACGAGGCGGACAAGATGATGCCGTCCTCGTCAGTGCTGGTCGGCCTCGGCAAGGCGCTCGGCGTGTCACTGGACTTCCTGCTCGGCGGTCAGGTCGAAGCTCTGGAAAGCGTCGAGTGGCGAAAGAACTCGACCGCCTCGGCGCAGGATCGCGCGATGGCGGAATCCATCGTCATCGAGAAGCTCGAAGACTATCTCGCCATCGAGGACATCCTCGATATGCACCCCGCTGAAGACCCCTTCGCCGCGCTGCGCGTGGACATGGTGGCCGATGAAGAGGCCATCGACGCCAAGGCGCGGGACGTGCGGCGCGAGTGGCAGCTTGGGATCGACCCGATCCCGAGTATGACCGCCCTGCTCGAAGACAAGGGACTCAAGGTCATCGAGGCCGATCTCCCGGAACGCATCAACGGGCTGGCCTGTCATGTCGAACGGGCGGAGGGCGCACCGACTGAGGTGATCGTCGTCTCGCGGCACACCAATGTCGAACGCAAGCGCTTCAACCTCGCCCACGAACTCGCGCACCGGATCATCACCGAAACCGGCAATGCCGCACTGAAAAAGGAGCCCTCGATGCACCGCTTCGCGGGGGCGTTCCTCATTCCGCGTGAGCATCTGGAAGAGGAAGCTGGCCGAAACCGTCACGGCATGACCTGGATAGAGATCATGCGGCTCAAGCGCACCTATGGCGTCTCCGCCGCCGCGATGCTCGTGCGGCTCGGCCAGGTGGGCATCCTGTCGAAGAGCGCTGTGGAATATGCGTTCAAGACCTATGCGCGAAGCTGGCGGCGCGAGGAGCCGGAGCCTATCGGTCCAGGCGAGGGCTTTGCGGCCTTCGAGAAGCCGCAGCGCTTCGAGCGCCTCGTCTGGCGCGCGCTCGGCGAGGAGATGATTTCCCCCGTGCGGGCGGCGCAGATGCTCGGGCTCCCCTTGAGCGTTGTCGAACGCGACATCAGGGGGCCTCGTGACCAGTGACCTGTGTTGTCGTCAATGATGCGTCCTGTCTGATCGACTTGAAGAAGGGAGAGTTGCTGCACGTGCTGCTGCGGCTGCCCTATCGCTTCATCGTGCCCCTGCCCATCCGTGAGGAGGAGCTGCTCGATTTCACGGCGCAGGAATGGCGGATGCTCGAAGACGGTGGCCTCGCCACCTACGATCTGCCGGGGGAAGAAGTCGCGCGGGTTTTCGCTCTAAAGCGGGAACATAGCCGCCTGTCGGCCAATGATTGCTTCGCCCTCGTGACGACAACCTGCCAGGAAAACGGCATCCTCCTGACCGGCGACAACCTTCTACGCAAGGTCGCCACCGCTCGCGCGGTGCGCGTTCATGGCATCCTCTGGATCATCGACGAGCTGCACGCCGCCGAAGCCTGCGATGTCGGGCTTCTTGTCTCCGCCCTGCAAATCTGGCGGGCGGATGAGGCGGTCTTCCTACCCCCCGCCGAGATCGACAAGCGGCTGCGCCGTCTCGGGGCATAATCTGAACAAGGTGGAGATGGCTGGACCCTGCCCACGACGTTCCGAGCGAAAGATCGAACGGTCATGCAAACCAGCCCCTTTTTTCGGCGTCAAAAAGCATCGTTTGTGACATTCAGCGTTACGGAGGCTACGCGCAGGTCGCCATGCCCGCCACCCTATCGCGCAACCAGCCTTTCACCATCCTCCTCTCGCAGCATCGCTTCCATGTCGTCCAAGCCATCGACTGCAGAGCGCATTTGCGCCTCATCAACGACGCTCGCAGCTTCAGCATCCACGACCTGGCTTCCAAAATCCATCTCCATCTGACGCTGTTTCTCGGCGATGACGGCTTGAACGATAGGCGCGGTCTTCTTTGGAGCGGCGTCGGCTTGGCCTGACGGTTGACCATCGCCAGCCAGGCTTGCCCTCTCCACATCGGCTTCTGTTCCCCCTGGCCCATCCGGCGGCGGCGCCATCGGCATGGCGCGCATACTCAGCGGCAGCGTGCCCTGCGACCCACCTCCCCCAGGCTCCGGAAACGGCAACTCCCCCGTTTGCGCCGCGTGGATCGCCTTGAACAGCCGATCGTCAAAATATTGGATCCGCTTTGCACGGACCGGCATCTGGGCATCGATGACCATGACAATCTCATCGAGCGGTAGACGGCGCGCCTCATCTTCGGGCAACAACGAGCTTTCTTCAGTCCGCGTGGACTGGCTACGGCCCTCGAAGGGGTTCTTGCCGATGGACTGGGAGCGCGTGATGACGGTCTTCGTGGTCTTGCCGACCGCCTTGCTCAGCTCCTCGACGGTTTTTTCATCCGAGGGCGTGAGATAGAGTTTCACGCCCGCGTTGCCCTGCAGGGCGCGGCGGGTGTTCTCGCCATAGATTTCATCGAGGGCGGGGATGGTTTGGGTGACCACGGCCAAATGGCCGCGATAGGTCCGCAGGGTCTCGATGCTCTCGACCACGATGGGCATCTTGCCGAGACGGTTGAACTCGTCGAGCATGATCATCACTGGCCACGGCTCGTCTGGCCCGGGATCCTTTTCCTGCATTGCCGAGAGAAGATCAGAGAAGAAGAGCCGGATCAGCGGCGCGAGCGGCTTCACCATCAGCGGCTGGACCACGAGATAGACCGAAAAGGGCTTCTTGCGGATCGTGCGGAAATCAAAGTCCGACACCGCCGTCGCCTCATCGATCGCGGGGTTCTGCCATTGATCGAGCCCCGAGGTCATCAGGAGCGAGACATAGGAGGTCAGCGTGTCATTGTTGGTCGACGCCAGCCGCGTGAAGATCAGCTTGGCCGCCCTGTTGTCGACCTCGTGGCCCCGCGCGAAATACTCCTTCTGCTTGTTCCCGCCCGAGGCCGCGATGCGGTAGATCTCGCCCAAGGTCGGACGCTTGCGCTGGAAGGCCAGCAGGCCTGCTGCCACAAAGAGATCGATCCCGCCTTTGAGCAGGCCCTGCACCCGGTCATTGTCGCTCTGCAGGAAGAGCGTCGCCAGGAGCTGCAATTCCATCTGCTGGCGCGCGGAATCTTTCAGTTGATAGATGCGCAGGAGCGGGTTGTAACGATGCGTGCGCTTGCCCTCCCAATCGGTGGGGGCAAAGCGATAGACCTTGTCGCCTTGGTCTGCGCGGTGCCGGGCCGTTGCCTCGAAACATTCCCCCTTCACATCGAGCGTCACGGCGGAGCCTTGCCAGGTCAGCAGGTTCGGAATGACAAAGCCCGTGGTCTTGCCGCGGCCCGTGGGCGCCACGATCAGCGCATGCGGGAAAACCTTCGAGCAAATGTAATTGGCGCGGGAGCCCGGCGGCCCCAGCTTGCCGAGGATGAACCCGGTGCCGGGCGCCCCGAAGAACCCGTTGGCCTTCATCTCGCGCGCGGTCTGCCAATGGGTCTGGCCAAAGCGTGTCAGGGCGGACCCCGAGAGGGCGAGGCTCAGCATCATGCCAGCGGCGGCGAAGCTGCCGACGATCAGGTGGATGAGCTGGGCATCTTCGGGGCGGCGATCGCGGATCGCCAGATAGTTCTGCGCGATATAGGCAAAGTCGATCTCGGCCCCGAAACCAAGGTCCTGGTAGGTCAGCACCGCCGAGGCGATGGTATAGCCCATCGCCCCGGTCACCAGCGTCACCAGCAAGACGCCGGTTGCGATCCGCGCTTTTCCCATGGAGGCGCTCAATGGACCTGACCCCGCTCGGTCTCGCCATCCACGTCTGTCGCGCGGTGTTTTTCATATTCGGTGTCGGCAAGATCATCGACCACCTGGCGCAAGGCCTCCGTGTTGGCCGTCGCTGCATCCGATTGCAGGTAAACCTTGGCGACATAGAGCCGGTCGAGACGGTCCTCGAGAACCTTCTCCAGCGCATCGGCATCGCCGGATGTGAGCCGCTCAAGTTGACGGTTATCAAGCACCCGCGCGATCTCGTCGCGGAAGGCGTCCCGCTCCGCCTCGGTCTCGAAGGGCGCGGACAACTCCCCCGCCCGCTCATGGTCCAGGACACCCGCAATATCGTCTGCGAGGCGGTCGGCACTGCCAGACTGCGGCGCAGTTTCACCACGGGCTGCGAGGAGTGCGTCGCGCATGCCAGACCCGAGCCCGTCGCGCATCTCGGTTTCGCGGCGGACCTGATTGATGACCTCCGTGTCGCGTATCTCGACGACGGCCGCATAGGTCGCGCCAAGCCCGCGGGCGAGGTGGGACGGCATGTCCGGATAGCGCGCGCGCAAATCATCCGTAACTGCATCTGCAACGGGCGTGCGGATGTCGCGTCCCTCCATGATCCGGTCGACCTCGCGGGTGATCTCGCTGGCGCGGGCCGCATCGGTGATGGTCTCCCTGTAGGGCTCAGACCGATCGATCACATCGCCAGGACGTGCGAGCAAGTCCGGGTGTGCCTCGAGATAAGCGCGCTGCTCCGTCTCGATCCGGCGCTCCGCCCGTGAGACAACCTCCCAGTCCCGGTCCTCGATCTGCTGCGCTGTCAGGCCGTCTGCGCGCATTTCCTGACGGATTGTCCCTTCCATCGCCCGGACCGCGCCCTCATGATAATGGAACCGCTCGCAAACCGCTTCTGCTTCCACGACGCCATCCCGGCGCAGCACGTTCTCGCGCTCCAACAGCGTACCAAGCTCGACATGCACATCGTTGAGAATGGCTCGCGCCTGTTCCAGATCGGCGCGGCGTTCGAGGTTCAGATCGCGCGTCTCGGCCACTTTGGAGAGATCATTGGCGATCCATTGATGCTCGAGCGCGGCGCTCGAGGCCCCGGTCTCGATCCGGGCCACCACTTCCGATGTGCTGATCCCGGTGCCCCGTAGTGCTACGTCAATGCGCGATCTCAGGTCGGGCTCGGCCAGTCGCTCGCGCTGGCTGGCATCGATATTGGCCTCGGAATAGATCCCGCCTTCCGAGGGGGTCTCTGACAGCGTGGATGATCGCAAACCGAGAGGCTGCATGTGCTGGACCTGCGTCTGGATCTCGATGAGGCGTTTTTCCAGCACGGGGCGTTCCGCGTCAGGCTTCTCGGCGATCATGCCCTGCACCCGCGCGAGCTTCTCGGCATAGAGGCTTCTCAGATCCTCGAAACTTTGATCCTCGGCCATATACACATCTCCTGTTCGGTCCACCTGCCCGCCGCGCGCCAGCACCTCGCCCGCGCGGAAGAGTGCTGCGGCAATATCCTCGCGGGCCTCGCGCGAAGCCTCCGCGGCAAGCGAATGGTAGACGGTTCTGGTGTTGACGATCTCCGCCAGCGTCCGGGTCAGGTCCTGCCCCACGCGTTCGCGCTCGCGGGGCGCGCGACCCTCTTCTTTCGCCGCATAAACCTCGCTGGTGCGGGCCGGGTAATGCACGACGCCGCGCTCCACCCGCCGCGTGGCTTCCAGCCGCACGCCGTACTTCTCCGCCTCCTCGACCATGGCGAGGCGGAAATCGTCGTAGTTGAAGCGGTGGTTGCGCCCCAGAAAGAAGAACTCGCCTTCCTGCGAGCGGCGGTTCAGCACCAGATGCGCATGGGGGTGATCGCGGTCCTCATGCACCGCGATGATGTAGTCGAAATGCCCCGCATCGGTCTGGAAGAACCGCTCGGCCACATCCGTCGCAATGTCGCGCACATCCTCCCCGCGCGTGCCGATGGGGAAGGACATGAGCATGTGGGTGGTCTGTCCGAGCTTGGGCTTAAAGCCCGCATCCCACCGCTTGGCAAAGCGCTCCGTCAGGTCCTTGATGTCACCCGCCTCGAGCTTCGCCTTGCCATCCAAGAACCCGCTCGAGTCGACAATATGGGTGGACTTGGTGGTGAGGTAATCGAGCTGGTTTGCGAGCTGCGATTTGGTATGCGTGCCGCCGCCCCGGATCGCCTTGAAGACCGCTGGCCGATGCCCTGCTGCCGCACGCGTAAGCTGGGTCTGCTTGGCCACGTGCAAACCTTGCATCGAGCCCCGGACGCGGCTCCAGCCATCCCGGAAGACCTCGCCCGTGACGGCATGGACGGCATCATTCAGCCGCATGGGCAAACTCCCTCAGCGCGGCCGTGGCCTGCAGCTGCATCGCATCACGACGGCGGCGCAGAAGCAGATCGATCTCGTCAGCAGAATCCAGGATGAACCGCGCCAGCCCGCGCATCTGCGCAAGGCGCAATTCGGTGAACTCGGCACTCGTGCCCCCCACGGCCCCCTGCCCCTGCCGGTTGGCCTGCGTCATCTGCTTGGCAATCTGCGCGACCCCATTGCCGACCTCGTGCAGAGAGGCGCGGTAGCGCGCCATCTCTGCTGCCATCTGCGCGTCCGGAACGAACACCCCGCCTGCCGCCTGAATGAGCCGCCTGAGCCCCTCGGCACGGCTCTCGATCCCGGCCTCGGCCAGCACCTCGTCGAGCGCCGCAAGCTCCGCAGCCGTGACCTTCACACTGACTGCTGAGACCGGAATAGCGGTATCGGTCTGGCGCTCGGCATCAGCTTTGAGCGTGTACTGGATCGCCCGCACCGACACGCCAAACCGTTCCGCCAGCACTGAAGTGGAAACGCCTTCCGCAGCTTCGCGAACGATCTCCATGCGCTCCGCATCGATGAGGCGTTTTGAGCGAGACATGCGAAGAAAGACCCCCTATTTCCTGCCACCTTCCACCAAGGCTGCCCCTACCTTACGATAATATACCAAGCTGTCAATTATATACTTACGTCGCAATCAGGCTCAGGCAGCCTTGGTGTCCGCTTCACGCCGCGGCCCGCAGGGACGCGGCTCTGCCGCCCTCACCACCGGGCGACCCACCTGTCCCAGGGGTCCCGTCCGCCAGCCCCGCCCGAGGGTCTGGCCGAACACCCATGTGTTCGGACGGAACCGCGGGCGGGCGCAAACCCCTCCGACAGGGCGGACAGGCAGGGTCAAGGAGGGCCAGATTTGGGCCCCCAAATCTCTGCCGCAAAAACCGGGAGGCCCTGGCCGATAGGTTTTTGTGGATGGCCCCCTTGAGGCTGACTGGCCGGTCTGTCGCGGCCTGTTCATTCCGGGCGGAGTGCGTCCGTTGAACGCGCAGGGACCGGCATCCCTGGAACAGGGATCGGGCCGCCCCAAGATCGTCCTGGGGCGGCCCATCCTCGTCAGAGGATTTAGTCCTGGGGATCTTTCGCGCTCGGTGGGAACATCACCAGCTCCGAGACCGCGACCGGGAAGTCGAGCTTGAGGCTGAAGAACTCCGAGCCGTCCCCGTTGCGGGTGTTGCGGAACATCGCGCCCACGCGCTGAAAACGGGTGCGCTCCTGGCCATCGGTATCGGTGAACTTGACGGGGACGGTGGCGATGTAGTGGTTGGTCATTTGGGTCTCTCCTTGTTGCGATGGGGATCACCCGGCACGGGGGCAAGAGGGCCGGTCGCAAGCGCAAATGCGGAGGGTCCGCGGCTAGCCGTGGAAGCCGTATTTGTGCTTGCCGAAGCGTGAGCTGAGGGCACGATTGGGCCGACCCCGTGCGATCCACATCTATGAGCAAAAAGGAGAGACCCGGATGACCCTTGCTATCACGCAGCCGCCACCATCCGCGTCCGCGTCCCGCCGAGCCTTGCCGGGGTGCTGACGGAGCCCGCCCGCGTGGATGCGATGTTCCGAAACATGCCCCGAGGGACGTGCAGGTCTTCAGCCTCATGTGCGACGTCTCGACCCCTCGCGTCTTGCGCTGCTGACGATGTGCGTGTGGTGCGCGCCATCCCCAGCTCGTACCGATGCGGATGGGCCGCACGCTGACGTAACGGGTAGAAGGATGACGGTGCTGGCTGCTGCGAGCTGCCGATTACGCGTGACCGACCGCACGCGCCATGAGACATGACGAAAGGGCCGCGCCAAGCGCGCCCCCCTCTCTTCAATCCTGCGACGCCTTCTTCGCCGGGTCCGCAACCCGCATGACCGTCAGACCTTTCGCTTCCGCCTTCTGCCCGAGGTTCAGCGCGACCCCGTTGCCGCCGAAGAGGACAACCCCCGTCGCCGCGAACTTGTCGTCGAGCATTTCGTCGTTGCATTTGAACGGTGCCGCCCGGCCATGCGCTGACCAGCGCGGATCGAAGCGCGCCTGCGCTACCCCGCGTGCCCGGGCCCACCGGGCCGCAATCATCTCCGCCCCGTGCTTGCCACCCTTGTGGCAGAGGAAGATCTCCTGATTGCGGTTCTGCTTGATCCGTTCGCGAACCTTGTCGAGCGTGTTGAAGACCACATCGACATCGGTCCAGTCGGTAGCGCCTGAGACGATCAGGGGAACCCCCGCGACTTTCGACTTCTCGGCGGTTTCGCGGTCGTGCTGCTCGAGGAGCTGCCGTGCCTCGAAGACCGCCCCGGTCTCTTGCGCGCGGACGCTTGCGCGCGACCCGGCTGCCGGGATGAAGGCGTGACCGGTCTCGATCTCGTAGCATTCCGCCGCCGCCTCGCTCATCACCTCGATGGCGCCGACGATCTCGCGCAGTTGCACAAAGCGCGCCTGCGCCTCCTCAATGGCGGTCTCGGCGATCTCCGATCCATCGTGGGATTTTGCCAGGGCGCCGATCTTGTCGGCGGTGCGGTCGACCTCCTTGCCAAGCGCCAACTTGCGGCGCTGCAGGATCGTCGCGAGCCCGTGCGCGAGCGGTTCGATCTCCGCTTCGAGGCCGGTGTTGCGCAATTGCCCGAGCAAAGCCTCGAAGCTCTCGCGGATGATGCGGTCGGTCAGGACGTGATCCTCCGGGATCGGCAGCTGTGCGTCCTTCTCGGTCAGTCCGAAAAGCTCGATGGTCTCGTAGGTGTTTGCGGTGTCGTAAGCCATGTCTGGTCTCCAGTGTTCGGTTATAGAGCCACCACGTGAGTGTGGGGGCATGGCCGAATGTCTGGTTTCCGAATCTGCCCGGGTCAGGGACGGCGCAGCCGCCGGCTTGCCGGGCGCAAAAGTTTTCCGCGCGCAGCACCCGACACATGCGCGCGCTCACGCACGGGACCGCCCCGCACCACAAGCGCCGCCCTCGCCGAAAAGTTTTGCGATCCTTGACGCGGGCTGATTTGGGGGCCATCCGGAGGATATGCTTCCGCACTCATGTGTGTGTGTTTTGACGGTAGGTTTGGCCGACCCGAGCAGGCAAACGGCCCGACCGGACGCGGGAGACGGATGCAGTGGCGGGATCGTTTTGGCCTCGGGCCAAAACAGACCAGAGCGCAATCCGGCGGAGCGGCCGGGGTGGGACGTGCTCGCGAGGCGGGCAAACCGGGATGCCGGGTGCGACGCCGCGGTGAGGCCGCATGGCCGAATGCGCGACGGACCGAAGGGCCGTTCTCCCCTGCGACACGCGCAGCCGAGCGGGGAGGCCGCAAGGCTATTGACGCATTTCGCTCGGTCGGCCCGACCTGCTTGCCAGAAGCGGCAAAATTCGGTAGTCTATTGGAGCACCAAGGAGTTTGCCATGAGCGTTCAAAAGCAATCTGTCAGTTTCACCGACACGGCCTACACATTTGCCAAGGAACTGGTCGAAGCTGGAGAGTACCCAAATATGAGCGCGGCTGTTTCGGGTGAATTGGCGAAGGCCAAGGCAGAGCGAGATCGTGAACGGTCTTTGTTTGAGGCTGAATTGGAACGCCGCCTGTCTCTGCCACTCGACCAATGGGAACCCGTCGGCGAAGCGTCCGACGTCACGGCCAGCGCACGGGCCCATCTTGCGGCGATGGCCAAAAAGACCTGATGCGATTTATCAGGCATCCGTTCTTCGAACGGGACCTTATCGGTATCGTTGATCATATTGTCGACGTGACTGACGGTGACCTTGCAGCGGCGAGCCGTCGACTAGATGAAATCGATGCCCTTATCCAGAACATTGCCGCAAACCCAAAATCTGGTGCTCGCCTCAGCGGCAAGTTGGACGGATGGCTGGTGCGCCATGGCGGCACCGGTCAGCGACTGACCATCGTATTCAAACCGCATGTAGACGCCGCACAGATATATCTCGCTCTTGTCGCGTTCGGCGGCCGGGATTGGATGAGACTGGCGTCAGCGAGACAGGTCTTCACTGACTAGCCTTAGAGCCATGGAGTGGCCGGGAAGTTGTAGACCGGACCTTCGCTGCGCCGTGCGCGAACTGGTAGGATGCGGGACAAAGTGCCCTTTCGCTGCGGTTGCGCCAACGGCTGCTATGGGAAGGTTGCATTGAGGTTGGTGGGCACGGCAGCCTTCAAAATAGCACGATTTGGTAAGGTCATTGCCCCACATCCTATTGCAGGATTTCGACCATTTCGGCGTAGCCGCGCGACGTGGCGTGTTGCAGCGGTGTGACGCCATCGCGATCACCGATGGATTTATCTGCTCCTGCATCAACGAGGATTTGCAACGCCTTGATATGATCTGGGCCGCCGTCTCCTAAAACGACAGCCTCTATCAAAGCCGTCCACGCCAGATTGTTGATATGATCCAGTGGTGCGCCGCCATCCACCAAACGTGCAACAACGTCGTGATGCCCGAGGTGGGCGGCCGCGATAAGGGCTGTCCCGTCGTAGACACTGGTGATCAGGTCAGGGGCGTTCCCGAGTTCCATTGCAAGTGACACCATTTCAGGATCGTTCGCGACAGCGGCGATGGTCAGCACGTCATAGACGCGGTTTTCCAGCGCATTCATATCCGCGCCTCCGTTTGCAAGTGCCGTCAGCGCGTCATCGTGTGATGCGAACGCCGCGACATGAGCAGGCGTGCGCTGGGATCGATCTCGGATGTCCACATCGGCACCTGCTCCGATCAGTCGGTTAATTACATCCACGTCGCCTTCGTGGGCGGCAAGATGCAGACCTGTGTAGGACGCAATGTCTGATGCTGACGGGGCTGTCTGCGCATGGGCAGACCCAAAAGAACCAATTACCAAAGCGAGCAGCAGGAAACGAAACATGATGTTGCCTTTCAGAAAGAGGGGCCCGCCCCCCGAGGGACGGGCCATGTACTTTACTCAGCACCGATTGCGTCAAGACCTGCGCGGGCACATGTCTCGTCAATTGCGCCAGATGGTGCGCCACCGACACCGATGCCACCGACCAATGCGCCACCGATCCGGATGGGCAGGCCGCCAGCCTGGATCACCAGACGGCTGTCCATATCGCGCAGACCACCGTTTTCAGGGTTACCACCGATAAACCCCGCAAGACCTGCCGTGTCACGGCCCATACTGGCGGATGTGAACGCTTTGCCTGTGCTGGACCCAACGGTATGCGGGCCCGCGTTGTCGGCACGCAATAGCACTTTGGTCTCGCCGCTGCGCGCAACGATTGCGACGCTGACATTGTGACCTTCGGCAGAACATGCAGCGACGGCAGCCTGTGTTGCTTTGGTTGCCATATCGAGCGGCAAGTAAGGAGCTGTGGGCAGGTCTTGGGCGAAGGCTGCAGCGGGTGTCAGCAGAGCTGTGGCAAGTGCGATGGAACGGATCATTGTGTATTTCCTTTTGTTGAACTGATGCTCCAGTTCTAATTCGCCGCTGTGATCGGCGATATTCGTAGCATCCGCAAAGGTGTCCGTAGTTCTACTGATAAGTGTGTTAGTCTGCCTGTGCATCCAACCAATAACGGGTCAATTCCGCCGCCGAGGACGTGCCCGCTTTGGCCGCAATAGCCGCGCGGTGACTTTCAACTGTGCGGGGTGACAGGGTCAGCGCGTCAGCGATTTGCTTGGTCGTCAGACCCTTTGCGATCATCTCAAGAACCTGTTGTTCGCGTGTGGACAGATTGCGCACCAATGCCACCGCTTCTGCGCGTTCTTCCAAAGCCTGCTGGTTAGCTTCCAGCTCTGCATGACCCTTCTGGATTGCGTCGATCAGGTTTTGTTCGTCGACGGGCTTGCTCAGAAAATCAATCGCCCCATTGCGAAACGCGCGCCTGCACGCCTCGATATCGCCGTGTCCGCTGATAATGACGGTGGGCCATGACACGCCTTTCTCGGTTAGCTTTTCTTGCAGTTTCAGCCCCGAAATAGCAGGCATCCTGATGTCAAGGATCAGGCATCCCGGCGTCAAGTCTGCCACTTGGCTCAGGAATTTCTCGGGCGAGGCAAAACTGCACACATTCAGCCCGACGGTTTCCAACAAAAGGCTCAGCGCGTTGCGAACAGCCTCATCATCATCAACGAGGTAAACATGGTTGGTCATGGTCTCACCGTCTTGATTGAGCGCGGCAGGGACAAACGGAACGTGGTCTGGTCGGTGTCGTCGAGCAGCTTGATATCACCGCCCATTTCCTCAATCAGCCTTTGACACAGCGCAAGGCCAAGCCCCGTTCCATCCGGTTTGCCTGTCACGAAAGGCTCAAAGACGCGAGGCCTAAGGTCGTCAGACACCCCCGGCCCGGTATCGCTGACATCCAAAATGACCGACGGGCCATCGACATACGTGCGGATCGTGACCTGTGCCTCGTCCGAGGCATCAAGCGCGTTGCGCATCAGATTAAACACAACCTGTTCCAACTCGACCGGATCGGCGTCAATGAAAAGTGGGTGATCATACAGCGACAGGGTAATGCCAGCCCCCTTCGTCTTGGCCTCCAATGCCAACAGATTTTTAACGCTTTGCGCGGCTTCATGGACGGAACAGGCCTCAGACGGGGCACGGTTCGGTTTGCTCCACCTTCGCAGGCGATCAAGGAGATTTGCCGCGCGCTGTGCTTGGGATACCGTGTCGTCCAACACAGTGCCAAGACGTGCGACCTCACCACGCCGCGCCAAATGGCGGCCAGCCTGCGCTTGACTCAGGATTGCGGTCAGAGGTTGCGCCAGTTCATGCGCCATGCCGCTGGCCATTTCGCCCATTGCATTCACGCGGGAGGCGTGGGCTAGCCGCGTTTCCTGCGCGCTCAGCTTGGCGCGGTCTTCTGCATCTTTGGTGCGCGCGCGTTGCTTTAGACCGAAGGCTGACAGCAAAAAGAGGGCCGTGACCAGTGCGATAACAAAGACCACTGTCTCGACCGGCAACAGGTCAGACAGCCCAATTGTCAAAGAGGTCTCAAACACCAAAGGCTGAGACGCACTGCCGAGCGGTTTGGAAAACCCAGTCTCACCCGATGAAACCTCACCGACCAATGCCGTTTGACCATCAGGCGTCGACAGACGCAAAGAAGCTGATGGCGTGTCCCAAAACGGATCATCTGTGGCAATCAGCGCGCGGGCGTCAATCACCAGCGCTAAACCGTGCCGTGCCGCATCAGAATTAGGGGTGCGTTTCACTAGCAGATAGTGATCCGGCAGGTCCGGCATTGGCCCAATTTGCAAAGCCCCGGTCGAGCGGCGGGCCAATTCAATGACGCGTTCCCTCGCCTGTAACGAAAGACCGGGCTGCGTTTCTATGGCGGTTTGGGACGGAACGTATGGGACAACATTCACCGACGTAATACGTGGGTAAAACCGCCTGATCGTCGCGGCCACGTCTAACAGTAAGTCCTGCCGCTCCATCCCACCAGCCACAAAAATTGCAGACAACGATGTCAGATGCGCATCGTGCTGATCAGCCCGCTGTGAGGCCAGACGATGCAGCGTTTCACTTTTGATCGTCAGTTCACGCACCAAGTTCTGTCGTTCAAAAAACGCCACCCCGCCGAGAGCGAGCATGACGGCAAGCGCCCATAGCAAAGTGTTCCGCCAGAAGTTTGTTGGATATGAGACGGCCATTTGCATTCATCGCAGGTGTCGGCGCAAACACCAATCCGTATTTCTACGGGCAAAAAGCTTTGCGTCAATGCCAACCGGCTTGAGATTCCTTAACAAAAAGACCTACATTTTCATCTGCGCAAAAGAGCGGACATTGATGCAACGTGCAGCATTGGATCTTCTGGGCTCTTCGGTAGCATTAGCTGCGGGCGACACGAACGTCAGCAATGTACGCCGGGTTCATTCAACCACACCAGTACAGAAAAAGGGGAACCGTGGTCCCACGGCTCCCCTTTCGGTTCAGATCGTCTCCCCCTCGCGCGCCGATTAGGCAACCAGCGACAGCCCCGCGCCTGCGTCCTGCGGTTGCTCACCGCTGTCGATGAACGGGATGATCGAGAAGGTCTGCCCGCCGCGCTGTTTTTCGTTCTGCACGGCGTTGACGCGCAGATCGCCATCGGGCGTGTTGATCAGCAGCGACAGGTAGTCATTGCCCGTGCGGCTGCTTTTGGCCATCCACGCCGATCCGACGCGGATCGGTGTGCCCCGGGGCGAGCTGACCTCGACGCGGTAATCCGGGTGGGTCTCCTCGGATTTGTAGCTGTTCTCGATCAGCATGAACTCCAGATCGAACATCATGTTGGCGATGTAGCCGGTGAAGGCGTTGTCAGCGTCCATGGCGGTCAACTCGCCCGAGATCGAGCCGGACTTCATCAGGCCGTTCGAGACCAGCGGGATGATCTCGAAGTCGCCGCTTTGGGTCGCGCGCGCCTCTTTCGTCTGCACCGCGTTGACCCGGAACGGGCCCAAGCCGACATCGATCTGCATCGAGACGTAGGGGTTGCCGCTGGTATTGCCGGTCTCGTTCCAGGCCGTGCCGATGCGCACCTTGCGACCGGATTTGTTGACTGCCGTCACGTCAAAATCCGGGCTGCGTTCGGACATCTTGGCCCGCGCCTCCAACTGGATGGCGATGTCAAAGCGCGTCGAGTGGATCATGCCGGTGTACTGAGCGGCTGCGGTCTCGACATTGCGGGTGAGGGTTCCTGCGAACATGGGATGGTTCCTTTTCAGATTGTTCGGTGCCTGACGTTCTTGCCAGCGCATCCGGGATTGCTTTCTCGACCCCTTGAGGGATCACAAACCAGAAAGCTCGCTTTCCTTTCTTCCCAACCTTCAGTTTAGCGCTGACGCCTGAAAGACTGTGCCACCTTCCCGCCGGGTACGACGCCCCTCCCCTGCCCGTCTGGCCTCGGATGGCTGTCCTGGGTATTCTCGTCGCCCTCCTCCGATCCCGCAATGAAGAACTCTGCTTCCTCCCCGTTCAACCGCTGCCCGCTCCGGTCGGTCAGCCCGATGGTGCTACCGTTCGGCTCAAACGTGATCAGGTATTGGCCGAGGCTGTCCTTGTGCACGCGGTAGCCGGTGTTGGCCCAATGTACGGTCTGACCTGCATCGATGGCGGCTTTGATCTCTCCGAGAGTCATGATCGTCCCCTCGCCTATTCTGCTGCCACTGAAGTTACGTCCCAAGTGGCGTCTGGTCCGGTTCCAACAATCCGGGAGAGGATGCCCGCTGTGTCGATCCCGTCCCCGTGCGGCAGAAACACCCGCAACTGAAAGGCGATGATCTCCGTGAAGCAGCCGAGGGCCTTGAGGCCGTCGATCATGCCCCGATCCGCACCGCCCAACTCAAGGCGCATCTCGCCTGCGACACGACGACGGGTCAGAGTCAGACCCCGGCCCAGATCGACCGGCGCGGTGGTGCCGAGGGCGGCGGTCAGCATCTCCTGCGGTGTTTGCGGATTGGAGACGAGGAAGCGGGCGCGCAGCGCGGCCGCCCCTTCTTCGCTCAGCGTCCGCCCGATCATCGCGGTCGCCCCGTCGGGCGTGACCCGGTAGATGCGCTCATTGGTGGTCGGAATGTCCTTCCAGATAGGCAACAAGAGCCCGGTCAGCAGGTAGAGCTTGATCGTGGTGGTTTTTGGCAGGGACGCAGCCTCGGCATCCCAAAGCCTTGCAAACTCAGGCCTTCCGATGTCTTCCCAGGCCGAGGACTCGAACCGCGTCTCCTCCAGATAGCTGGACCCGTTTGGCCGCACCGCCTTGCGCATCAGCGTGACAATGTCCTCGTCATACATCTGCATGGGGCGCGCCGAGATGAGCGCTGCGCGTCCCGAAGCACGGTTAACCATCGGTAGCTTGTCGGGATTGCGCGACAGGGCGTCATCCGCCGACAGCACGTGGACCGGGTCCGTCACCTCAAGTCCGATGATCCGCGTCACCGCCCCGGATTTCGGGCAGGTCCAGAGATCCTCGGTGGAGACCTGCTCGATCTTTTCGCCGCGCAGGGTTTCCACGCCGAGATCGAGCGTGCCCGCCGCGCGCGCCCGTTCCGTCTGATCAGCGATCCGACGCATGAACTCGGCAAAGAGCGCGTTCTGCATGTGGATGGGAAGGGCAAGCACCCGGTTGAGAAACCGCTGGATCGGCGGCAGCTCCTCGAGCAGCACCCCGTCCTTGTCGATCAGCCGCAGGGCCGTCCAGTCGGTGAAGCTCTCGTAGCTCATCGCCTCAGCGCGTCCGGCGGCAAGATCGGCGAAATACCCACGTAGTGCGGCCCGCGCGATCGGGCTTTCCAGATTGTCCTCCTCGCGGAACATGCCCTGCGAGCCGGTTTCGCGCTGACCCTTGGTCAAGGCCCCCAGCTGGTCGAGGCGTTTGGCAATCGTCGAGGTGAAACGCTTTTCGCCATGCACATCCGAGGTGCAGACGCGGAAGAAGGGCGCGCTGACCTGGGCCGAGCGATGGGTGCGGCCCAGCCCCTGGATGGCCGCATCGGCGCGCCAGCCGGGTTCCAACAGGTAGTGCCGGCGCCGTTTCTGGTTCTTCGCCGTTTGCGCCGCGTGATAGGACCGGCCCGTACCGCCTGCATCGGAGAAGATAAGGATATCCTTCTCGCCGTCCATGAAGGCTTGGGTCTCGGATGAATTACTGCTGGCGGCGCGCTTTTCGATGAAGAGATGACCATCCTCGGACTTGAGGGGCCGGATGGACCGCCCCGTGACTTCTGCCACGGCCTCGTCGCCAAAGGCCCAGAGGATCTGATCCAGCGCCGAAGGGATCGGGGCGAGCGTCATCAACTCCATCATGGCCGCATCTCGCAGGGCGAGCGCCTCGCGCGAGACAACGAGCGCGCCGGTCTCATCCCGCAAAGGTTCGGCCACCATGTTGCCGTCGATCTCGACCAGCTTTTGCGCATGAATCGGGAAGGCCTGTTCGAGGTAGCCCAGAACATAGTCGCGCGGCGTCAAGGCCCCCTCAACGAGTTCATCCTCCGGGTCCATTGTCTCAAGTCGACGTTTCAGCAGGCTCTCACCTGTCGAAACCACCTGGATGACGCAAGCCTTGCCCGTTGCCAGATCGTCCTTGATGGCGTGGATGATGCTTGGAGCCTTCATGCCCATCAGGAGATGGTTGAAGAAGCGCTGCTTCGTGCTCTCGAAGCGAGATTTGGCCGAGGCGCGTGCTGCCGACGCATTGGTCTCGCCCGAGGCATCGTTGACGCCGGTCGCAGTCAACGCCGCTTCGAGATTGTGGTGGATCGTCCGTAATCGCGAGGACGCGATAATGCGAAGGTGTCCGAGGTTTATCGTTGTTTTCCTTGTTTTCTGGGTGTCGGCGCAACCTTTGCTGCGCATTATTTTGATTGCAGACCTCAGCGGCTTTCCAACCGTCTGAGGAGACACTCATGTTGAAGTCGCACGACGAGCTGATCGAAGAGCTCTCGCAATCGCTCACGGAGCAGAACTACAATCCCGTGGTTGTGGCCAACCATCGGCTCTATGCCCGCCGGTTCCTGGACTACCTGGCCGAGCGCGACATGCCGGTGGCGCTGGTAACGCCATCGCAGGTCGATCAGTATTTCCGCCACGCTGTCCATTGCTTTCATTCACGCTATGGCCGTCCGCCCAGTTCGCGTTGGCATGGGGTGCCTCGTACGGCGATCTGCAAGTTGCTCCGGCTGGCCCAAGGCACATGGCCACCGGTCGCCGAAATTGCGCCGGATACAGCGCTTCGGCATGCGATCTGCCGTGAATATGGCGCCTGGATGCGTGACGAGCGCGGGCTGGCAGATGAAACAATCGACGCACGGCTCCGGGAGGCGCGGCGCTTTCTGGACTGGTACTTCGGCCGCAGGGGCGCCGACGATCTCTCAGCAATGGCCGTGCGCGATATCGATCACTACATGGACATGCGCGCCATCGGGCTGCGACGGATATCGCTCGCGGGTTCTGCCGCATGGCTCCGTTCACTGCTGCGCTATCTCCATCAGTCAGGGCGAGTTCCGACCGATCTGAGTGCACAGGTCATCGGCCCCATGCTCTATGCCTACGAGGATATTCCCTCGACCCTGGACCGCAGCCAGATCGACATAGTTCTGGAGGCCACCAGAAAGGACAGGTCGCCGAGGGGGCTGCGCGACCATGCGATTCTGCAGATGCTCGCCATCTACGGGCTGCGTCAGAGCGAAATCTGCAGTCTCCGGCTCGACGACATCGACTGGCGCGCGGAATCCCTGCGCATCCGTCACACCAAGACCAACTCCTGTTCCTACATGCCACTACTGACGCCGGTCGGCGATGCGGTGCTCGACTATCTGCGCCTCGGGCGCCCGCAAGTCGAAAGCCGGGAAGTCTTCATCCGCTCCCTCGCGCCCTATACGCGGATGACGAACCTGTATGGCATGGTCAAAAGACGTCTGGCGGCAGCGGGCGTCACCCCGGTTGGGAAACGGGGGCCACATGTCTTCCGCCACGCGCGGGCGGTTGAACTACTACGGGCGTCGGTTCCGCAAAAGATCATCGGCGACGTGCTCGGGCACCGATCGACCGAGTCCACGAATGCCTATCTCAAACTTGCCACCGAAGATTTGCGGGCTGTGGCGCTCGACGTGCCCGGTTCGGAGGTGCTGTCATGAGCGCCTGGCACGATCCCGATCACACCGTTGTCGAGGACTTTCTCCGCACGTCCCGGTTCGGACAGAGAAGCAGCTACACTTACCGGTCTATCCTTCGCAGCTTCGAGGATGTTGCGCGCCGGCACTCAGCAGTGGATCGCCAGATGCTCGAGGACTGGCTGGGTGAAATGGCAACGCGGTGGAAATTGTCGACGCTGTTGAACCAAGTCTGCATCGTTGACCGCTTCCTCGACTATCTGGTCCAGAACGAGTTGATCCCCGGCAATCCCGTCGCAGAGCTTCGCAGGCAGCACAACATCAAACAGAACAAGCCGATCTGGCGGGCTCTTGCCTCCTCCAATCCCGACGAGGCACTCGCCGGGCTGTACCGGCCTGCGCCCTACGGCAGCGTTCTGGGCGGCGTCATGCGTGACCATGTCGCGCTGATGCGAAACCGGGGCTACCAATACGAAGCGCAAGCTCACTGGCTGCTGCGGTTCGACCGATTCCTGCAATCGCATCCGGAACTGGCCGACGAGTCGCTCGAGACGATGCTGTCCCATTGGGCGGCGGCCAAGTCCACCCGCAATCACGCGGCGGAATGCCAGAAGCTGGGACGCATCCTGACAAAGGCGCGACACCGGCTCGATCCGAACATCCCGCCGAAACGCTTCAACCCGCGACCGGAACGAGAGGTGGCGCGGGAGCACCGGCGACCGCATATCTTCAGCCCGGTCGACATCCGGCACATGCTCGATGTGGCCCGACGCTATCCGTCGCCGCATGCCCCGCTGCGGCCGAAGACCCTCTACACCATGATCCTGCTGGCCTATTGCGCCGGGCTTCGACGTAGTGAGATTGCGCGGCTCGATCTGGGCGACGTCGACCTTCGATCCGGCACGATCACGATCCGGGAAACGAAGTTCTACAAGACCAGGATCCTGCCGCTGTCGGGCAGCGTCATGACCGAATTACGCATCTATCTCGATGCGCGGCAGCGCGCTGGCGCTCCGCAGGACCCGCAATCGGGGCTGTTCTGGCAGAACCACTTCAAGGGGCATCACACCCCGGAGACGGTCACCACGATGATCACCAACGTCATGCGCCGCGCCGGGTTCAAGCCGCCCTCCGGGCGGACGGGGCCGCGTGTGCATGACCTGCGGCATTCGATGGTCGTGAACCGGATCCTTCAATGGTACCGGATCGGCATCAACCCGCAGGACCGGCTGCACTTCCTCTCGACCTATCTGGGTCACCGGGACATCAACTCCACGCTGGTCTACATCACCGTCACGCAGGATCTGCTGCAGGAAGCCAGCGAGCGGTTCCGCGCCGTCGGCGCCCCCTGCCTCAACGGGGAGGCACTGTCGTGAAATCGGCCAATCCGTTCCCCGAATTGTTGCGGGCCTTCTTCCAGGAATGGCTGGCAGAACAGCGCAGCGCCTCGATCCATACCATCAAGTCCTATCGGGACACTTGGCGGCTGTTGCTCCGGTTCGTCGCGGAGCGAAACGGCGTTGGTGTCGCACGGGTCACCCTGGCGGACGTCTCCGCCAGCGAGGTGCGCGCGTTCCTCAACCATGCTGAGCATGGTCGCAAGGGCACGATCGGCACGCGCAACTGTCGGCTTGCCGCGATCCGCAGCTTCTTCAGCTTCGTGGCGGACAAGAGCCCCGAATATGTCGCCCAATGCGCCGAGGTCCTCACGATCCCGCTCAAGCGCAAACCCTCTGCCGCACCCTGCTACCTTGAACCGGGAGAGGTCGAGGCCATCCTCGCGCAGCCGAACCGATCGACGATCGAAGGGATGCGAGACCATGTGCTGCTGTCGCTGCTCTATAATAGTGGTGCACGCATCCAAGAGGCGCTCGATCTCTGTCCCAAGGCGATCCGGTTCGAAGCACCGTATTGCGTGCGTCTTTACGGAAAGGGCCGAAAGGAACGTATCTGCCCGCTCTGGCCGGAAACTGTGACGTTGCTGAAGAAACTGCTGGAGCGGCAGCCGCGCGCACCCGATGAGCGCATCTTCGTCAATCGCTACGGCGAACCACTGGGAGCCTCGGGCGTGCGGTACAAGCTGGCGGCCTACGTCGCGGCGGCGGCGAAAACGACACCCACGCTTCGTTCGAAGCATGTGACGCCGCACAGCTTCCGACACGCAACGGCCGTCCACCTCGTCGCGGCGGGCGTCGACATCACCGTCATCCGAAGCTGGCTGGGACATGTCAGTCTCGACACGACCAACCACTACGCCCAGGCCAATCTCGAAACCAAGCGAAAGGCGCTCGAACAGGTCGGCGTTCCGACAGCAGGAAATCGACCCGCGCGATGGAAACGTGACGCGGACCTGCTCGCCTGGCTCGATACCCTCTGACCCCAAACCAAGGAGAGATAATGTGAAGGACGTAGCCCTCAAATCCCCGAACAATAGCGATGGCGCCGCGTTCCTTCGCATTATCGCGTCCTCGCGATTACGGACGTTATGCGCAGCTGCGCATAACGTCCGAAACGCACCCGCGTATGCGTCGTAGATCTCGATCTGGGCCGGGGTGAGCGCGTGTTCGAGCACGTCATACTCCACGCCATCAAAGCTGAGGGCGCGCGCCGTGTAGAGGCCGAGCGTCTTAAGATCACGCGCGACCACCTCCATGGCAGCCACGCCGCCGGCTTCCATCGCAGAAACGAAACTCTCGCGGCTTGGGAAGGGGTATTCGGGGCCCTGCCCCCAGAGCCCCAGCCGCGCGGCATAGGCGAGATTGTGCACGCTCGTGGCACCCGTGGCCGAGATGTAGAAGACGCGGGCGCGGGGTGCTGCCAGTTGCAGCCGCAGGCCAGCAAGGCCCTGCTGGGAGGGTTTGACCCCCCTGCCCTGCTCGGACCCTGCTGCGTTCTGCATGGCATGGGCCTCATCAAAGGCCAGCACGCCTTCGAACTCCGCGCCCATCCATTCGAGGATCTGGCTCAGTCGCGTGGTGCCGCATTTGCCCGCGGACCGCAGCGTGGCGTAGGTGACGAAGAGGATACCGTCGCCCATCGGGACCGGCTGGTCCGATTTCCATTTGGAAAGCGGCTGAATGTCGGCAGGCGAGCCGCCGAGATCGGTCCAGTCGCGGATCGCGTCCTCAATAAGCGTGGCGGATTTGGAGACCCAGATCGCCTTTCTGCGCCCGGCCAGCCAGTTGACAAGGATGAGCCCCGCGCATTCGCGGCCCTTGCCGCAACCGGTGCCGTCGCCGAGGAAATAGCCAAGGCGATAGGCACGTGCATCCTGGTCATCATCGGCGCGCGTCAGCTTGGTCTGGTCGTAATCGATAGTGAACCGACCGGGCAGGTCGCGCCCATGGGCGTCATGCGCCATGATGATGGTTTCCAGCTGCGCCTCGGAGAGGTGACCCTCCTCGATCAGCTTCGCGGGCAGTCGCAAGTCATCACTGCCCGTGTTTGAGGGCATGGGCGGGGCAACCGAGGCCATTGCGATGCTTTCAACGAGCGGCGTGGGATGTTCCTGCGCACTCGCAATCTCGATCCGTTGCGGACGGTAGCGCGCATAGATGTCCGAGATGGGCGTGTTGTCGCGCGGGGTCTGAAGGCTTGTGAAGCTGAGCGGGACAACGGCCTTGGCCCGGGGTTTGGAGGGGGCGACAGGCGCAGCGGCGGCCTTGCGCGGGGCAGATGATGGAACGCTCGACCGAGTATGAGGGATCGCTGCCGCCCGTTGGACTGGGCGCATCTCGGTCCGGGTCGCGGCCACGGCGTCAACGAAAGGAAGGACTTCCTCCAGATCCTGAACCGCGGCGCGGATCATTTCGCCGTCCTCCTGCACCTTGTCGAAGACCATCAGCTGGGTTTCGACAGAGGTGCCGAGCTTGCGGTAGACCTGCCCCGGCATCGTCAGCGCCAAGCGTGGCGTCAGGAGACCGCAGGCGCGGGACCAATGCGCGGCATCGCGTTCGGGCGTGAATCCCGGCGGCATGATCGCCACCAGCCGCCCGCCGGGCGCGAGACGCTTTGCAGCCCCGATGAGATGTTTTGCAGCGATGTGCTTGTCGCGGGAACGATCGACCGAGGAGGCGAAGGGCGGGTTCATCACCACGACGTCGGGTAGAACCGGCGTCTGCAGCAGATCGTCGATATGCTCACCGTCATGGCCCGTCACATCGCCACCGAAGAGGGCCCGCAGGAGGCACTGGCGAAAGGGGTCGATGTCGTTGAGCAAAAGCGTGGCACCAGCCCGGGCGGCGAAAGCTGCCAGGGCACCGGTGCCAGCCGAGGGCTCCAGAACGGTCTCGCCCTTGCGGATCGCCGCGGCCCGCAAGACCAGCGCCGCAAATGGCAGCGGCGTGGAAAACTGCTGCAGCCGGATCTGCTGCTCGGAGCGGCGGGTTTCCGTCAGCAGCCGTGAGGCAAGCAGCTTTGCAGCAGCGAAGTCACCTGCCGCGCCGTCCCCACGCAGCACAACCTGGATGGCTGCGGCCTGCATCAGGTCATAGGCTATGCGCCAGTCCCAGGCGCCCCCGGCATCGCTGCCATGAAACGTCTCGCGCATGATGCGCGCCAGCGCTGAACTGCGCAGGGGTTGATGGTCGATCTCCGCGCCGATCTGCGCCAGCGCAGAGGTGAAATCAGCGTCGGAGGTTGAGAGAGCCGGGCTTGCCGGATTGGGCTTGGACATGGGATTTTCCTTTGGATCAGGGTCTGAGTTCCAAAGGACAAAAAGCCCGCTTTCGCTTTTCATGGTGACGGGGGTCAGACCGCGCTGACCTCCAAGGCTTGGTCAGGACTTGGCTTCGACCTCCCGTTTCGCATCAATCAATGCCTGTGCGGCCTGCATCACCTGAACCTGAGATGTTCCCGAGCGTGCATCCTCCAGCGCGGCCTGCACCTGCGCGCAAAACCAGGCGTCATAAGAATTCGCTTCAGCGGCCATGGAAATGCTCCTCGAGAGCTTTATCCAGAAGCTTGCCAAGGCCATGGGGCATGTCTGCAACGTGCACCGCGACTGGCAAACGGCCCCGCTTCATCTGGGACGCGCATTGCTCATCGAGACCAAGAAGTGGCCCTTCCTTTCCCGTTTCGTCCATTGCGTTTTCTCCAACCGTGTTAAGGCGTGAGGTTACATCACCTTGCGTGATACCGTAAACGGCGGTGCCGTTAGGGTCGCAGAAAATCATCCTAGGCCACTTACCGATCGGGCGCCGCTTCAAGGGAAGTTTCGAACCGCTTGTCCGCCGCCGCGGCTTCTTTCAGGAGCGCGTCAAAATTGTCAGGTGGGTTGCCATCTTCCAGCATCCCTTTGAACGTCGCATAGGTATCCGTCTTGCTGCCATAGGCGCGCAGGGTCTTGTCGTCGTTCACCCAGGCCACCACGATGACCTTCGCATCGCTGTTGAACCGATAGAACAACCGATACTGTTGGAAGAATTTCGCCCGGAACCAGTGCTTGCGGTGATCGCCGAGTGTGCCGCCTTGCCGGAAGGCGGCGGCACCCGGATCTGCCGGTATGGCCTCGGTGACCAGCTTGAAGATGGCGGCCAGCCGTTTCGTGGAATTCTTCTTGCGCCAGGTCTTGGGATCGCGTGCCTTACGCGCCTCGACCTCCAGGGTCAGCCCTTCGAGCTGGTCCAGAAAGAGCGGATGCGCATAAATCGACCATCCGTTTACGACAAGGGGCGCTTGAGCGGGCACGCTATCGCCGCTCATTCATCCTCGAGCGATAGCGGCGCATCGAGATCGACGTCAACGTCTCCGACCAGTGCTGCAAGACGGTCATGCAAAGCCCCATCGAACGCCCGAATGCGGTCCGGATGCGCCTTGATATCGGCCTCGACAAAATCGAGAAAGGCGCCGAGCACAGGATCTTCCTCGTCGCTGCGCACGGGCTCAATATAGACCCTGCCACTCGGCTCGGTGCAGTAGCGAATCTGGTCGCCCTTGCCCAGCTTGAGCTGCTTGCGCACACCCGCCGGCACGGTCGTCTGATACCGATCCGTGAGTTTCGAGACATCTTGTGCGAGCGCTGTCATGGCAGTCTCCTGAAAGAATGGGGGTCTTTGCTGCCTGCGATAGGTAATGCATTTGCATTGCTCTGTCAAGATAAGCCGCAGGATCTGCTGTCGCCGGGCAGGTCGATGAACCGTCCGGCGCAGCACCTAGTCTCGCCCCGCGAGATACTCCGCCAGCACAGGACTGGCCGCACCCTTCGCGAAACTGAGCAGCTCCGAGCCCGCAAGCGAGGCCTTCGACAGGCGTACGAGCCCACCGGTTTCCTCGATGCGGTAGCAGCGGCGTTTTTGCCGCCCACGCCTGTAGTGCGTCGCGGTCACGATCTGGCAAGTGCTGCCATCGGTGAGCGTCACAGGGGTGGCGAGCCTGATCTTGTCGCCTTCCTCGTAGTCCGGGATCGCAGCCCAATCCCGGCAGCGCTGGCGCCAGTCCTGGGCGTAGCTGTCCGGGTCTTTCAGGTTGGAGAGGAGCCCGATCAACGCAAGGGGAGCACGAGACTCGTTCGGGCCAGCGCTTTCCTCCATGTCCTTGTAGCCCCAGCAGCCGTCATCATATCGGGTGAGGAAGACAGCCCCGAACGTGATGGAGCCATCCACATCGGTCACATAGGTCGCGTCTTCGACAGCGGTGCCGTCGAGATTGGTGACCCTTGCCGCCGCATACCAGGTGGAGCCGACCTTGCAGGCTTTGACCAGTTCGGTTTTGCGCGTGTCGCCATGAGAGGTGCAGAGCCGGGCGATTTCCGCTTTCTCATCCGCGTAGGTTTTGACGCGGCGGTCGGTGTAGAAGAGCCATCCCATCTCAGAGTCCTTTCTCTAATTGGGGGAATTGTTGTCGCCAATGTCCCGAGAAGGCCGCAGGCCTGGCAGGGTATTGGCGATGCTTGTTTGAGAAAGGGCGCGTTACGCCGCCCTCCGGTCATCGATTTCCATCAGCGCATCGAGCGGCACGCGGTAGGGCTGCATGGCGTCGAAATCCTCGCAATTGCCGCAGTTCTGCACGATCGCGAAGGTGTCGCAGGCATCCTCGAGGATGACCCGGAAGGTGCCGCCGAGGCCCGAGGGCACCTCGTAGGTCCCGCCGATGAGATAGTCCGAGGCCCGGCGCACGAAGACGCGGATGCTGTGGCCATCGGTGGCCAGCCGGATGGCCCCCCGCCCCCGGTCGATGAGCACCTGCACGTCATCCAGGGTGTCGGTGTAGAACTGGCCGGTCAGATCGCGAAACGCCATGCGGCGCTGCGCCATCCAGTCGGTGTCCCGAAACGGGTTCATGCCGTCGGCGAAGGCGAAGGACGGATCGGCCTGTTCGGTGGTGACGATACGGGTGGTCGTGCCATCGATGCCGTTTGAGCGCAGATGCACACCATTGCCGACGATCAGGATCAGGGCGGGCCTGTCCACGGGCCCGTTCCAGTTGGGCAGGAAGGTTTTGCAGGCGCGCGCATGGGCGATCTGCGCCGCAACTGCGGAGGCAGAGAACTTGAGAATAGCCATGGGGATGTCTTTCTGTTCGGTTTGGAAGGGTCGACCCGCGCGGGCGACGTGGTCCACGCGCGGGTCGCGTAATGGCTCAGGCCGCTTGCGCGACCTCGCTGTCAGGCTCCGGGGTTTCCGCAGTGGGCTCCGCCTCATCACAGGCGACACCGGCGGTCTGCATCATCGGCGGGCACCAGGCGGCCACGGCAGCGCGCTGCGCGTCGGTGAGCGTGGCGAAGGGTTCAGCGAAGAGTTTGTCGCAGAAGGCGACGATCTCCTTCTTGCTCGACGAGGCGAGCGTCACAGCCTCCTGGGCGAGACCCAGATCCTCACCGAGGATCTTCAGGAGCCAGGCCTTCTTGAAGCGGTTGAAGAGCGCCGCATTCGGCGTCCAGTGGGCGCGGATGTCGGGCATGATCTCGATCTCGAACGCATGCATCAGGCTGTCGCGCTGGCGGTCCCGCGCGAAGCAGGACTGCGTGGTGCTGGCCGTGGCATAGGCCACGAGCTTGGCCTTCTCCCCAGTCTTCAGCGCGCGAAACGCCGCGAACTGATCGGCGGGCGGGCGGGTATCATCGAGCCAGGAGAGGTCAAGCGCATCATGCGCCGCCGCCACCTGCTCAAGCGAGGTCTCGTCGATCTCGTCCATCTTGGCATGGCTGCGGTATTCCTTGCGGGCATCGATCTTGATCGCCTGTGTGACACTCATGCCGCTGGCCAGAACGTCACTGACCAGCTTGAAGAGCGTCAGATCGAGCGTGGCTTCCGGATGCAGCGCCATCGCGGCGCCAAGGGCCATGGCCCGCTCGGTCTTGAGGTCCTCTGCCAGCGAGGCTGGATAGGTGATTTCTCCGGCGTCTGGGGCCTCCTCCCCAGTCGGGTTAGCCGAGGAGCCGCGCGCACCCTCCTCTTTGACGGTGTCCTCCGGGCGCACGAGGCCAATATGGAGCGTGATCTGCCCACCCTGCCACGAGGCAATCACACCAGCGCGGGCGAGGTCCTCGGCGCTGTAGGCCTCCTGCAGATCGCGGGCTTCCTCTTCCAAGGCGTCCACGCGCTCGTAAAGGGCGTTGTAGGCACCGTCCTCGAGCCCCTCATCCTCCATCTCGAGCTGCAGTTTCTCAAGCTCGGCGGTGATTTCATCCACGCGCTTTTGCGCAGCCTCATCAGGCTCGATCGGGCCGGGATAGACGCGGCCGTAATCGGCCATGGTCGCGTAATCATAGCGGACCATCGCATCGGCCCAAGCAAAGCCCAGCCTCATACGGGCGTCCTCGGCGGCTGCACCAAGCTTCTCGAGCAAGATGGTCTCGACCAGAGCCGCATCCTCAAGCACGGAATGCTCATCCAGCAGATCGGCTGCGACGGCACCGCCACGCGCCTCGTAGTCCACGCGCACGAAAGCCCCGATATCGTCGCTGACCTGCACGCCGCGGGATTTGAGGGCCTGACGGACGGTATAGGCCTGCAGATAGCCGCCGTCCTTCGTGAGCGCCTCGAAGACCTCGCGCTGCGCCTCCTGGCTTGGATGCTCAGCAAAGGCCTTCATCGTGTCGAGCGTGATCACCTTGCCCCGGGCCGCGGCGCGGATGTCGGGGTGGATAAGGCCATAGCGCAACCGGCCTTTCACGGCGGCCACCGTGGTGCCGAAGGTCTTTGCGATCGTCTCGGGCGTTTGGCCATCGACCTCCATCATCCGGGCGAAAGCCTCGAACTCGTCAATGGCGTTCATCGGCGCCTGGGTGACGTTCTCGGCGAGCGACAGCGCCGTGGTGACGTCGCAGTCTTCTGGCACAAGGCGGCAGTCCACCTTGGTCTTCGCCGTGAAGCCCTTGATGGCCTTGTCAGCGACCAGCTCCTTCAGCGCGGCATGCCGCCGGCCACCGGCCAGCACGGCGTATTTGCCGTCGAACTTCTGGACCAGGATCGGCTGCAAGAGGCCCAGAACGGCGATGCTGGCCTTCAGATGCGCGATGTTCTCGGGATCATAGGTTTCCGGCGAGTTGCTGCGCACATTGGCGGGATGCGGGACCAGATCGCCGATGGCGACGGTGAGAGGGGCAAAGTTCGTGGTCATGGGGTATCCTTCCAGGTGGGTGAGGTGTGGCCCGCGCCTTCACCCGCGTGACCAATCCCCGGCTTCAGGGATCACCACGACAAAAGGCCCACTTCCGTAATGGGGCGGGCCTCTGTCAAGGGTTTCGGGCAAGTCAAAAATCCCGGCGAGGATCTCATTCCTCACCAAGTTTAAGACACAAATTCAAAAGCTTACTTTTCCTTTTTCACTGCAACCGCACATCAGGACTGAGGGACACCCCCTACCCGGGCTTCGTTCTTCCGTCCGTAGTCAGCCTCATAGCTGCCACTCTATGCCTGGTCCAAATCTGGTCCTGGGTGCCCATCTTTCCCGCGTATTCAGCATTTGCTGATAACTTGCGGGCCTTCGGCATCTCCAGGAACCTCGTCCCGGCAAGGGACCTCGACGTACCTGTCATGAGGCGCAGCTCAACCCTCCGCTCTGAATTGTCCTTGAAGCTTCCCGCTCATGCAGTCGCGCCGGAGTTCTGCGTGTAGCGGAACGGCGTGCCGTCTATCCACATGCGGTGCAAGACGACGCCAATGCGTCGAGCAAGTGCAATCATGGCCCTCTTCGCCCCACGCCTGTGCGCTACTTTAAGTGCCCAAGATTGCAGCCAGTTCGGGGCACCACGGTGCATCAGGATCATCGCTGCCTGATACAACGCGGTTCGAAGCCCGCGATCACCGGCTCGCGTGATTTGTCCAACGATGTCCATCTCTCCGGATTGCGTGCGCCTTGGCGTAAGCCCCGCCCACGGTCCGACATCCTTCGACCGCGCAAAGCGGGTCGGATCATCAATCGCAGATTTGACTGTCAGGGCGACGATCGGACCGACACCTGGCATCGTCATCATCAAACGGCAAACATCGTCGTGTTTTGCCAGACCCGCGATTTTGGCATCCAAGTCAGCCAACTCGGCGCGCAACTGGGAACGCGCGCGCAGAAGAGCCTCAGTCGACGCGGACAGGATCTCATTCTGCTCAACCAGTTCCCTCACCCGGGCCTCGTACCTAATCCTGGTGACATGCCCCAGCTTCATGCCAAAGTTTCGCAGAACACCCCGCATCGAAAGCTCAAGGTTGATGATGGCCTGCTGAACTGACTTGCGCGCCGTCAGCAACGCGCGGATTTCCTGGGAGGACACAGATTTGCGGTGCACGGGCCTGTACCATCCCATTTGAAGCAAGCGCGCAATGCCCTGGGCATCGCGCCTGTCGGTCTTGATCGGCATGGCTTTCAAGGCTGCCTTCACCAATCGTGTTTCCATCATGACCACGTCAAAGCCAGCTTCTTCCATTCCCTTGCTCAGCCATTGGGACAAAGGTCCGGCTTCGAGCCCGATCGCATCGATCGAATATGACAATGACGCTATTGCACGTACTAATGCCTCAGGCTCGCTCTCCGCCTGTAATTCTTCAACGATCCTCCCCTGTGGCCCCAGCACACAAATCGCAGTGCTTGCCAGAGATACATCCAATCCGATAAATACATTCATGTCGTTGCCCTTCTATTCTTAGGAATTGAGGCGCATGGAAACATACGACCTCGTAGACGCGCTGCAGGCGCATCAAGGGCAACGGCACTTCAGATCATGCTGACAAACAAGCGAAACGTGCTCGATTCGCCGAAAGCCCCATTACGGCATCTCTCCCTTTGAGGGGTCAGTGGGCCTTCATCGCCTGGGGTTTCAGCAGGGGGTGTCCCCTGCCCTACCAGTCGCGCGCCAGCATGATGGTCAGCACGCGCATGGTGGTGGCGGGATTGTCCGGGGTCTCAGCCCCGTAGCGGAAATCCGAGTCTGCTTCATAGAGATCGATTTTCCAGAACACGGTCTCGCCCCGGATCTCGACCGCGCCAAAATCGTGCCATCCCTCGGGATCATTCTCAGGCTCGAATGTGGCAAACTCACCGGTCGCCTTCACCGCCTCGCCCATGAAGCCGTCACCGGCCTCCATAAGCGCGCGGGTGACATGCATCCGGCCCTGGATGGGCCGCGCGGGCGGCACTCCAAGGCATGCGAGCTTGCGAAACGCGTCGTTCTGCGCCGCGATCACGGTCGGATCCGGACGGTCTGGCAGGGGTTGAACGGTCATGGACATGGGGATCTCCTTTGAGAAGTTAAAACACCCTTCTCAAAGCCCGCTTTTTCTTTTCCGCATGTCGGAAAACCCGGTCCAAACCTGCCCGAACCAAACAGTTCCGACAGTCCGCTCAGCGGGACGAAACTGCGGTTCGCGTCACCAATTCGATTGTCCGCTTCGGCAATGACAATGCCTATGATTTCCTCGCCAATATGCAACCGGCTCAAAAAGAAAAGATCATGGCGATGACAAGATCCTAGGCACGGCCCTCTACACCTCATTGAGATCCGACGGGATGACGAAAATCTAGGCTGGAACAAAGAGGGGTGGCGCAATGTGCTGTTTTGTTTTCGTGAATTTGAAAAATCTGACATCTCTGACAGGGCATTTTCTCGTGCCCGAACCCTTGGGAACCAATCGCGCGGGTTGTCAGCATGATGTCGCCCTAGTAGCGCTGTCGGACAAATTGGAATTGGTCCGACAGCGCCATTCAGCAGGCGTAGCGTGTCCGGTTCGTCATCTTCGCCGAGGTCTTGAGTAGCTACCTAAGTGTAACGACCGGTCCGAAAATCCGCGACCAGCTCTCAGCTTGGTGGGACGACTGCTTTATATGTGCTGCCATTCTTCTGGAACCCAAGCGTAGGCCCCGTCTTTTTCTTCGACATGACCGATACCAGGGAACGGCAAATGGGTGCCCGCAACGGCGATCTTGTCGGCAACCACCATATCCAAGACACGGCGGCGCGTCTCGGCGGCCTGCACGCCATCTGCGTCAAAGGCGATACCGGCATCAGGGTGGCTAAACTGCAGCGACGCCACAGCTGTGCTGTCTCCCCATATGATCAACTGATCAGAGCCATCCGACACACGGACCCCACTGTGTCCTGGGGTATGCCCCGGCATTGCCAAAGTGGTGAGGCCGCCACCAAGATCGGTATTGTCGCCAAACATTTCGGTCCGCTGAGTGTAGGCCTCGCTGACAGCACGTGCCAAGGCAAAGAAACCTTGCGAAGACTCCGGCGCACCCGATGCGATCATCTCGTCCGTCCAGAAGGCATGATCGGTTTCGCTGACATGCAACGATGCATTCGGGAAGACCGGGCCATTATCTGCGATCAATCCCCCGATGTGATCCGGATGCATGTGCGTCAACACAATGCGCGTCACGTCTTCAGGTGCAACGCCAAGCAACTCCAGCGATGTGCGCAACCTGCCTGCTGTTGGTCCAAAGGCACTGCCCGCACCAGCATCGACCAAGCTGACCTGGTCTCCTTGGCGAATGACGTGAGTACTGATTGCCAGCGGAATCGGATTCGCGGGGTCAAGATAGGCCGCCTTCATTCCTTCCGCGATTTGCTCGTCCCCGAGGTTCGTCACAAGATTCTGATCGAGCTTGAAATACCCGTCCAGCAATGTCGTCACGCGCAGATTGCCTACCATACGATCATAGAAGGTTGGAAGTGGTGCCGTTGCATGGCCCGCGGCTTGCAGGGGGTGTGGGCGTCCGGCGGCAAGAAGGGCGGCGCCACCCGCGGCGCCCAGAATCAATCCACGGCGCGAAAGATCAAAAGAAGTCATGAGTTTTTCCTTGTTTCATATGCAGAACTTCAATTCTGCGTTTTGTATGCTTTTAGTTAAATAGGTCCAAATTTCAGATGACCACCCACCGAGAGCATGAACAGACCAACGGCCCACGGACGAGCAGCGGACATCTTACGGATTTGCAGCACACCACAACTCGGGCTCACAGCTGCCATTTTCTGCTTTGCGGCAAAGCATAGGTCAAGCGGCCTTGGCGCTGCGCTCTGCCCTGCCCGCCTCTGATCTGGCGATCAGATAATTACATGCGCGCTGCGCATCGGCGGCGTGCTTGAAGATCGCGTTCTTGTCAGAGCGCAGAACGCGCAGCCAGTTGTAGAGATAGGCCGCGTTCATCTCGAGCGTATGCGCCGTAAAGCCGAGCGTCTGCCCAAGAAACACCGAGGTCAGTTCGGCGACGATCTCCTCGCGCGCGTATGAGGTGTTACCGAACTTTGAGAGACCGAAATCACGCTTCAGTCGATGGGGAGCTTTTGTGGCATGAGCCAGCTCATGCGCCCAGACCCCGTAGAAGTTCCGCGGGTTCTCGAACCGCGCGATCGACGGCATGAACACCTTGTCCACGGGCGGCAGGTAGTAGGCTTCCGTCCCCGTGAAGACGGTCGTGATATCGAGGGCATCGAAAAACGCCTGCATATGCGGGATGGGCTCGGACGGCGGATGCTCGGGCGCGGGCTCCGGGTCGGGGAAGAAGCTATCGGGCAGGCCATCGATCTGGCAGGCATTGAACACGCGGTAGGATTTCTGAAAGCGAAAGATGCGGGCTTCCTCGGAGTGATCATCCCCGTCGCTGCGGTCATGCTCATCGCCGCCCGCGTCTTTCCGGCTTTGACCGTAATAGACGACGACAGAGGATTTCTCGCCCTTGCGGACCTTTGCGTCCAAGGCATTGGCCTGCGGCAACGTCATCCAGAAGGGAGAGCTGTGGCCCGCCATCACGGTCCGCATCGTCAGCAGGAAGTTGTTCACTCCCTGGTAGGGTTCTCCGCCCACGCGCAGGGGACGAGAGCTGCCACCTGCGGTCCATGGCTTGCGCCACGGCAGGACGCCGCGCTCGATGATGCGGATGATTTCGTTTGTGATGACCTCGGAGGCATCGAATTTGGGCGTGCGGGATCGGGCCATGGCTGGCGTCCTTTCGAGTGTTGATGAGAGGGAGTGGTGATCAGATTGACTGACGGGGCCTCGGATCGTTGATGATCCTGGCGCCGAGCCCTTCGACCATGTCGATGTAGGTGGTCAGCGAGACGGACCTGCCAGGACCGCAAGGGTCAGGGTCGACCGATCCGTCCCGCGCCACGCACGGCAAGTTCGCGAAGGCGGTGACATCGGTGACGGATCGGATATCGATGAACGGCGTTCCTCGTGCGACCGCGAGGGCGGCCAAGGGAAAGCGCTCGATGGGCGCGAGAGTCGAAACGGTGGTCCAACCGAGATGGAGGAATGTCCCGCCATCCCCGCAGATCACATGCGCGTTTGGCAATGACGCCGCCTGCTTCAGATAGCCGAGATCACGCAGGACGGTCTGGCGTTCGAGACGCTGTGCCAGCGCCGTCTGGCCAGTTCGGCGCAGCTCTCTATGCCGCCACCAGGAGGCGGCGGTTGCGCGGAGCACGCGCAAGACACCTGTTTGCATGGGAGCGCCCTTCATCCGGAACGGCAGACCGGAACCCGGCCCGGACCCATCTGAGGGACCCCAAAGGCCCTCATCCGTCAGTCACAAAACCCGAAGAACACTTTCTCTTTTTCCGGCCCCTTTGGGCACACAACAAAACCGAAAAGCCCGGCCCTTCTGCCGAAGCCATTGATTTCATGCAGCAATTCCAGATCGGCAGGCAAGATCGGCAACGCATATCGGCAAAACCTTGCTTGAAAGTACGAAATGTGTTTATTTTTCAATTACTTTGCAAACATGGAAGATCGGCAAAAATGCTGGAAACACCCGCCAGGATCGAACCCTGCTTCTTCGAGGAGCATATTCCTACAGAACTGGCAGACCTTTCGGTCGACATCCAGAGGGAAGCCACTGGGCTGGGACAAGGGTTGCATCCTGACAGCGCAGCCGAACTTGCCGATCTCGTCCGTGTGATGAACTGCTACTACTCCAACCTGATCGAAGGACACAACACGCGCCCCCGCGACATCGAAAGGGCGCTGGCTGGTGCCGAGCTTGAGGAAGAAACCCGTCCCCTCGCCCTTGAGGCCCGGGCGCACGTCATCGTTCAACGGGCCATCGACGAGATGCATCGCAAGGGCACCCTGCCCCGCCCCACATCCGTCGAATTCCTGACTTGGGTCCATAAGAGCTTCTACGACGAGATGCCGGATGAGTTTCGGGTCATCGAACATCCCGACGGCACACAAGAGCCCATCGTTCCGGGACGCATGCGCCAGGATGATGATCGGGAAGTTGCGGTCGGGCGCCACCTACCTCCTTCATCGTCGCGCGTCGCCGCATTCATGGACCATTTCGACAAACGATTTCAGATTGCGGCGCGGTCTTCGAGCGGACGGATCATCGCGATCGCCTCTGCGCATCACCGGCTCAACTACATCCACCCTTTCCCGGATGGTAACGGCCGTGTCAGCAGACTGATGTCTCATGCCATGGGCCTCACAGCGGGGATTGGTGGCCAAGGGCTCTGGTCCGTATCACGTGGGCTGGCCCGCGGGTTAACCGATCGGGGCGAGTACAAACGGATGATGGATCTGGCCGACAGTCCACGCCGCGGAGACCGCGACGGACGGGGGAACCTGTCAGAAGCGGCACTGAAGACGTTTAGTGAATGGTTCCTAAAGGTGACGCTCGACCAGATCAGCTTCTCAGCAAGATTGTTCGATCTCGGCGGATTGGACCAACGGTATCGTCGTCTTGTTGCAGATACCATCGATGACAAGCGAGCGCCGGAACTAATCTCGGCGGTTCTTCGTCATGGGGCACTGGAACGAGGCGATGCGCAGATTGTGCTCAAGACGTCCGAGCGTACTGCTCGCAACACGCTGAGTAAACTGACCGCCGCCGGATACATGACGTCCGCCTCGCCGAAGACGCCGGTTCGGTTGGCGTTTCCGTTGGATTATCGAGAGCGGCTCTTTCCAAACCTCTTTGGAGACGGTGACCTTCCACAATAACTTTAGGCATTTAGGGTGTAATGCCTGGCCGCCGATTTCTTCCATGAGCGGCCAGATTTTCATCAAGGCTTGCTCGTGTGTCACTTGTCCACCGCGGTGGACATCTGCTGGTCTGAGATAAACTGAAGAACCACCACGCGCCGCTATGTGCGTTTGGACAGTTTTGGTTGCCACAAGCGCCGCTTCTCGCTCGAAGTCCACCGCGGTGGACATTAGACAGTTCGCTCATTGTTTTCGGACAGTCGCTTGATCAAAGCTAATGGATCAAATTGGTTTTGCCTTTGACCCAGGGTGATACTGTGAAAATACGCTCCAAAATCCCTGATGCGTTTTCCAAGCTGTAGCATGATGAAGATCGCGCATGACGCTTTCTGAGCTCCTACAGCATTCTTGGCTTTCTCGAAAGTCTCTGGGTGAATGCCCATCATGGGTGCAAGTGTTCGAGCATGGTTTTCAATGTCCAACCAGTTTCTAAGTCTCTCTGTGGAGAACGATGTCGCCTGATCGCAGACTGAGGTCAGCAAGTCTGGTTTCAGGGCCTCAAGGCCTATGTTGCTATCTAAATCTTTTTTTTCTTCTTCAGACTTAGATTGATGCCGGACAGTTTGTCCGTCATTGGCGGGCAATTCCATAGTTTCAGGCGGGTCATCCGGGGTAGACAAACTCTGGCATTCTGCATCTGTATTGGCGAGCAGAGCGTGGTATTCGGGGAGGCTCAGCTTCCTGCGTAGAGCTTTCCGTGCGTGGTTGATGAATGCGTTGCTAGGATCGTGCTCTTCCAAATGGGCGAGCTTTGTAAGGATCTGTTTGCGGACAAATATCCGATCTCGCCGGTTATTCTCCATCTCTTGCGCGATGGCTATAAGCTCGCTCGCACGTTGGAGCAGGGGGGTGAGAGACAATCCATAACTGATGCACTCCCCGCCGGATGAGCGAACGCGGTAGCGCTTTCGGTTCGAGCTGTCATTGCGCTTGATGAATCCGAGTTCAACGAAGCGGTTGATGTGCCTCCGGAGTGTCCGTTCGTCGATTCCGCCAACGCGCTGGCAAAGTGAATTGTTAGACGCAAAAACCGTTTCGCCATGGCCAGGTTTCAGAAAACTGAGCATTGCTTGAAGTGTCTGTATGTGGCCAGGACGTAGACCAAACACGCTGCGTGCATCTCTCAGGGCTCTGAAGATGGTCCAGACGTCGGTTTCAGATGGGGGAAATGAGCCGCGGGTTGCATCAGCACCTGCGGCTTCGATCGAGAGTTTTGTAAATGCCATGGCTTGTTCACGACGACCGTTCGGCCCACAACTTCCCCGTCTCTTTCCTCGAATTTTCGCGGAAAAAGGCAAAAAATATCAGTCCACCGAATCGGTGACTCTTGACCGGTATGCTGGAGGTTGCTACATCAAAGATGCTAATCAGATGATGAGGGCTCTCCAGGGGAAACTTTGGGGGGCTCTTTTCTTTCGGGTCTTCGCTTTTCTCCTCTGCTCGTGTTGCTCTGTGTGGCCTGGGTTAGGACCCAGAGCCTCTCTCATTCCGCCACTGTACGAAGAGTTGCAAAAGCGTAGCTTCCGCGTGCTCTTCGAGCCATTGGCCGAATTCTGGATTGTCCTTCTTGGTGACCTTGAGCGCGATCGCCTTCTCATCGATTGTCAGCGTGCCCAATGAACTGCCGTTCTCATCATTGATGACCGAAGTCAGCCCACGATTGGGCGGCTTCTTGTCGCTACGTGCTTTGCTCGAGCAAGCCGAATAGACCGCTTGGAACTTTTCGGAACTAGGAGTGTCGTCGGGCAGGGCGGCGAGCGCCTCTTTGGCGATGTCCACCAAATCTACCTTCACCGACAAGGCAGCTAGATCACCCCACTGCCGTCGTCCGATCCCATGTGCTGGCCCGATGAGTTGAACAAGACCGTCTGGCAGTTGTTCTATGACGACCCTGTGGTTGGATACGCCTTGCCGGGTCAGACCTAGAGCATCTTGAATGACACCGGGTTTGTACCCGGATTCTTGCATCTCTTTGATAAAAAGAGACTTTTCTATAAAAGACGGATCAAGCCTGAGGTTGTTCTCCTGGCCTTGAGCGATCAGAGATGCGTCATCGTCCAAGGTTCGAACAATTGCCTTGACCGTTCCACCGACCTTACGGATCGCCGCAAGCCTGCGGCGGCCGTAGATGATGCGGTATCTGTCCGGTTGGGCTGATGGACGGACCATGATGGGCACTTGTTGGCCATGCTTGCGAATGCTCTCGGCCAACTCATCGATACTGGAATCTTCCAGCACCAACCGATCGCGCAGCCCATCCATGTCAATCTGATCGGGTTCGATATCGCGAATCGAGTTTGCTGTGATCTCGCGCAAAGAGTCGCGCAATCCTCCAACAGATCCCGGCAGCTTTGCCGCTTTTGGCGGGGTAGGGGAGGGGGCTCCGCTCTCCGTCTCATTCCTTGGAGGCTGGTTGAAGATGTTTCGGGCCATCAGCGACGCCCCCATGCCATTTGGATCGTCTGCTCTAGCTCATCGCCAACGCCATTCACGCTGGTCAGGGCGCGATCAATTGTCTTTCTGATGAATTGGCTTGGATCGACTTCGTAGACGGTCTGCTGGGTCATCCCCGCGTCGGAGATCGCCGTAGACTTCAGCATTGGCTCTGTCATGACCTGACCTGCCAGAATTGATCTCAGGTAGCCTGCCATTTGGGTCTGCGGACCGTCCGACGGTTCATATCTGGTAATCAGGAACTTGACAAAATCCCATGTGACACGCCGACCGATGGCTTCCTCCACGGCCTTGACCGTTTCTGAAGCAAGCTTCAGGAATTGGCTCATGGATGCGATGTCAAGCATGCCAGGTACCACGGTAACCAAAAGCCCCGTCGAGGCTGCCAGCGCAGTCAGGGTTAGAAACCCAAGCTGAGGCGGGCAGTCGATCAGGACGATGTCGTAGTTTGCCTCAACCTCTTCAAGCGCCAAGGCGAGGCGCTCTGCAAAGATGGGCTGTACGCGACGGGCGAGAGCGTTTGCGGTCTCGGTTTCGTACTCCGAGAGCATCAAACCGGCGGGCACCATGTCGAGCTTATGGAAGTAGGTCTTTTGGATGACGTTCGAGAGAGGAACTTGGTCCTCATATCTCAAAGCATCATAGATTGTGCCGCCATCGGCGAACTCAAGCTCGGGCCGAAAGCCGAAAAACGTGGTCAAACTTGCTTGCGGATCGAGGTCTAGGACCAGCACGCGGTAACCGCGCAAGGCATACCTTTGCGCAAGATGAATCGTTGCAGTAGTCTTTGATGAGCCGCCTTTGAAGTTGACGACGGATATCACCTGGAGACGATCGCCATCACGTCGACCTGGGCGGTAGCTTTCTGCGTTCTTTCCAGTGCGTCCAAGAACATCGCGCAACTCATCAATCTCTTGGGCTGTGTAGAACCGGTGTCCGCGGTTGTCTGTATGCACTTCCGGGAAGCTGCCGTCCTTGTGCCGGTTGCGCAGGTTAGATGTGCTTACGCGCAGGAGGCCGGCGACTTCGGTGGAACTGAAGCGACGTAGGGACTTTCGTTCTTCGGGTTCGAAAGCGATCTTCATCTGGCGATCCAAAGACTCAGCCAGATTGTCGGCAAATGCTCCGATATCGGAAGAGCCTATGCCTTGCGTGTATCCAATGTTACGATCATCCAT